>DATHTZ010000026.1:0-20005 GCA_035462675.1 Nitrospiraceae bacterium
AAATTGTCGTCCGTCACCACCATGTCGGCGGCCTCTTTCGTCACATCGGTTCCGGTTATCCCCATAGCCACCCCGATGTCCGCCGCTTTGACTGCGGGAGCGTCGTTCACGCCGTCGCCCGTCATAGCCACGATAGCCCCCCGCGCCTTCCAGGCTTTGACTATACGCAACTTGTGCTCCGCCGAGACCCTCGCATAGACCGCCACCTCGTCCACCCTCTGGACCAGTTCGTCGTCGGACAAGCGATCGAGTTCCATCCCTGACAACGACTGTATCGGTCCCTTCACCCCTCTCAGTTCTTCTGCAATCGCCACAGCCGTATCCTTGTGATCCCCCGTAATCATCACCGTCCGAATCCCGGCATCGTGGCAGACCTGTACGGCCGCTTTCGCCTCAGGCCTCAGCGGATCTTTCATGGCCGCGAGTCCGAGAAAGACCAGCTGCTCCTCCAACTCTCGCGCCTGATAGACATCAGGCTCCCGATCCAACCGCCGCCGGGCCATGCCCAGCACGCGCAACGCCTGATGCGCAAACGATGCATTCGCATCGAGGATGGCGGCGCGAATCGGTTCCGTGATCGGTTCGATCGTGCCGTCCATGGCCAACCAATGGATACAATGCCGCAACAACACATCCGGCGCGCCCTTGACGTACGCGACCGGGCCGTCGGGTGTCCGCCGCACGATTGTCATCATCTTGCGCTCCGGATCGAATGGCACCTCTCCGAGAAAGCCATAGGCCGATCCGAATGTCTCGATCGTGAGCGCTGCCTTCGCCGCCGCAACCAATAGCGCGCCTTCCGTCGGATCACCGATCACCTGCCACGTTCTATTCTCCTCTCGTAACGTCGCACCGTTACACAGCACGGCGGCAGTCAGCAGTTCGCGCAGGGCTGGCGAAAGACGTGAGGGGGGAGGGGTAAGGGGTAAGGCGTCAGGAGAAGTCACTTCATCCCTCACCCCTGACACCTCACTAATTTGTCCTACTGGCTCATACCCTTCACCTGTGACCTCGAACACCCGGCCTCCGGCAAACAATTTCGTCACCGTCATTTCGTTCTTGGTGAGCGTGCCGGTCTTGTCCGAGCAGATGACTGTAGCGGACCCGAGCGTTTCGACTGCTGGCAGCTTGCGGATCAGCGCATGGCGCTTCACCATGCGAGTGACCCCCAATGCCAGCGTGATGGTCACCACGGCTGGCAACCCTTCTGGAACAGCGGCTACGGCAAGACTCACCGCCGTCAACAGCATCAAGACCGGCGGCTCGCCTCGCAGATAGCCCAAGCCGAACACGACTGTCACAACCGCCAGCGCCAGCCACAACAGCTGGTAGCCGAATTGTTCGAGCCGGCGCTGCAAGGGGGTCTCTGCCCGTTCAGCCTCCGTGGCTTTTTGGATCATCGCTGCGACCAGGCCCAACTCGGTGCGCAAGGCAGTCGCCACGACAAAGGCCCGCGCTTTTCCGGATACAGCCACAGTGCCCATAAAGGCCATGTTCGTCCGCTCGGCCAGCGGTACCTCGACTCCAGCAATGAAAGCCGCGTGCTTCTGAACCGGCGTCGACTCGCCGGTCAGCGAGGCCTCCTGTGTTTGGAAATTCGTTGTGTAGATCAGGCGAGCATCGGCGGGCATACGGTCTCCCGCTTCGAGGAGGATCAGATCGCCGGGCACTAATTCCCGCGCGGGGATGGACTGAAGGATGCCATCACGGAACACCCGGGCGGTCGCTACCGACATTTTCCGGAGCGCCGCCAATGACCGCTCCGCCCGGAACTCCTGGACAAATCCAAGAACTCCGTTGAGCAGCACGATGGTCAGGATGGCCGCCGCATCCAGCCAGTCTTCCAAAAGACCAGAGATGACCGCCGCCCCGATCAACACCCAGACAATGACGCTTGTGAACTGGGAGAAAAAGAGCCTCAGCCGTGACGGGGGTTGAGCTTCCGGCAGCTCGTTGGGGCCTTCTCGCTGGAGCCGTTGCTGGGCTTCATGATCGGACAGGCCTCCATCAAAGCTCGTGTGGAGAGCCGCCGCGAGAGCATCCGGCGAAGACGTGTGCCAGGCTCCAACGATGGACGGTGCGGTCTTCATTGACAGAGCGACCAGAGTCCGAGGCCGTATCCTAGAATGATGAAAACCCTGTCTGGTTTGATCAATAGATACCACTGTTCCGGTGGCAACCGCCAACGCCCCACTAGAAAGCGGGTTCCTCGTGAAGCCTATATCGCAAGCGACAACGCGGACACGCTCTTTTCGTCCTGCGCTTCACGAACGACGCTTCACTCGCAAGAGCGCTCATGAATAATGTGGGCTAGGGCTTGTGCTGCTGTTTGCGTTCCCTCTTCTTCTCGCTCTTCGTCTCTTTCTCCGACTTCTCTTCCTCCACGTCGATCACATCTCCCGATTTCGCATCGATGTGAACCTCCATCACCTTATTCTCTGCCGTGACGACTTCCACTTCCCACACGAGCTTGTCGTGTTTCTTCTCCAGTTCAGCCTCGACGACCTTGCCCGCCACTTTCTCCGAAGCCGTCTTGATCGCCTGGTCGATCGTCACCTTGGCCGTTGCGGCCATTTCAACCGTCTCTTTCGATTCATCTTTCTTCCTCTTGCCTTTCTGATCGCTCCATGCAGGACCATTCAGGACCAACATTGCGCCGATGGCGACGGCCATCATTCCTATTACATGCTTCATACGAACCTCCTTGTATATGTGATTGTGTGCGGTGCGCGCTCGTGATGACCGCGGAATCACGAGAGTCACCTGTTTCAGTTGTGCAAGACATGGGCCTTCTTCAAACCTTTCTATGAGCAGGCCTGAGAGCCAGTTCTGGCCAGTTGTGCAACAGAGAAGACAACTACTTTGGGGAATTTTGCGCCAGATGGTTACAAATGCTTCGGTGCGACTTCAGCGATTCATTGCCTCTCAAATCCTTGGCTCTGCGGCATAGGCGATGCGCCCAATCGATAGGCATTGTGGAGATACTGGGCGACCATGCGTTGTGTATTGAAGAATGCTCCGTTCAAGGCAATCGCGTGCCGCATGATTTCGGTAAAGCGTTCATGCTCCTTATAAAAACAGGGTAAAACCTTCTCTTCCAGTTTCCTATAGAGTTCTGTTGCGTGACAGGCATCCATCCCAGACTGAGGCTCCAGGCCGGCTTCCACTCGATCGCCGATCGACCAGCCGGTCACACCTTCGAGGTGGCCCTCAATCCACCAGCCGTCGAGCACGCTCAGGCTGGGAACCCCGTTCATCGCCGCCTTCATCCCGCTTGTCCCCGATGCCTCCATCGGCGGTAGCGGTGTATTGAGCCAAACATCGACGCCGGCACAAAACATCTTGGCTACCTCCATGTCGTAATTGGTCAGATACGACACTGAAATCACACCCTGCAGCGCATCGCGCATCTCATGGATGTGCGCGATCAGGTCTTTGCCGTCGCGGTCGCGGGGATGCGCCTTGCCGGCAAAGACGATTTGGATTGGGCCAGCCTCACGAACAATATTTTTGAGCCGTTCGAGATCCTGAAAGATCAGACCGGCCCGTTTGTAGGCCGCAAACCGGCGGGCAAATCCGATCGTCAACACATCGCGATCAAACCCCGTGTTCGATTCCCGATTCACATGCTCGACCAACGTGCGCTTGGCTTCCACATGAGCCACCCAGATGTCCGAGGTGGGAATGCTCACGGCATAGCGCAGTGAAAGTTGATCGCGCCGCCAATCCGGCAGATGGGTATCGAAGAGCCTCTGGAACGACGGAGCGGTCCACGTGACCGCGTGCACTCCGTTGGTAATGGAATGGATCGGGTAGCCGGGGAACATACTGTGCGAGACCTCCCCATGCTTCATCGCCACTCCGTTAACATACCGAGAGCCCCGCAGCGCCAGTTGTGTCAGATTGAGCGTCTCCTCAATACCGCAGGACTTCAGTAGGTGCCACCAGCGATCGCCCAACACCTGGCGCGCAAGTGTCTCGGGGAATTTATCGTGCCCTGCAGGCACAGGGGTATGGGTCGTAAACACGCACTGTTCACGAATGGTTTCGATCAGCTCGTTTGACAACGAATCCGACTGGTTCTGCGCGGCCAGCTTCTCCTCGCCTAGCGCAAGGACAAGCAAAGCAGCATGACCCTCATTCATGTGAAATCGACGGATATCTTTGTATCCGAGGGCACGTAATAGTCGAAATCCTCCAACTCCCAGCACCATTTCCTGACACAAGCGATAATGGTCGTCGCCTCCATAGAGCACATCCGTCAGTGTCCGATCCCATGGCTGATTCTCGCTCATGTCTGTATCAAGCAGATACGCCGGAACGACATGCCCGGAATTACCCGTTACGCGGTACTTCCAAGCCCTGACATGGACCATGCGACCTTCGATATCGACCCTGGCCCGCTCGTCGATCAGCTCAGCGAAATCATCGACCGGCCATGCGACAGGCTCCTCGCTTTGCCGGCCGTGCGCATCTAGCCGCTGGAAAAAGTACCCGCGCCGGTGCAGCAAGGACACGGCCACCATCGGCACGTCGAGATCCGCAGCCGAGCGAATCGTGTCGCCAGCGAGCACACCAAGCCCTCCCGCATAGGTCGGCATCCCCGACTCAAGGCCGATCTCCATGGAAAAGTAGGCAACGAGCGGGGAAATAAGATCAGGCACGGCGATATCCTTCCTCTACTGCCCTTGTTTCACGAGAACCACGATCGAACGAGCACATACCATGTGGCTCAACGACCGAATCGGTACGTCACGAGAAGCCGCACATCAGAGAAAGAGATGTGTCACTGCCCAGATGAGGAACAGGCCATAGACGGAGCCGAAAAACCAGGGAAAACTGACGGAGCGATGAGCCCACCACTGCCGGTGCTGACGGAACGCCCAGTTCGTCTTGAAGACGGGAGGCTCGTTCCGTAGATCTTCGATCGATTGCCGCGCTTCGTGAAGTCGAAACAGGCCCGTGACGAGTTTCTGCCCCTGCCAATCCTGAGCCAGTTCAATTCCCCTCAGATGCCATTCCCACAGTGCGTTCTGCCCTGACAAACGACCAAGAACGATTGCCATCTGAAGACAGAGGAGAATACCGAAGATGCACAGAAGAAGAATAAGCACCGTCAGTGAGAGTGACATAGCCGGCGACTCTCTGGACACAATCAGCCCGATGACCGCAACGAAAATGGAGTTGGCTGTGAGGTAGTCGGAGAGCATCGAATGATAGTCACGAACCCCCGAGGTCCAGAGCGTGATGAGATGATCGTAGTCTATGTAAAGACCGGATTCTCGTTGGGTTGTCATGGTGTGGTTACTTGCCGCAACTCAACGGAGATGACCTTTCATTCCGCTTCTACGAGGCCTTGAACCCAATCGCCGACCGCATAGGTCATGATTACAACGCAGAGAGCGATAAGGAGATGCTCGCCGATCACCTTCCACGGGGGAATCGCTTGCGCCCGTGCGACAAAGAAGCTGAGGACCGCCAGCAAGAGCAGACCCCAGATCACGCTGATCACAATCGCTTGATCGAGCGGACGGGTCACGACCGGGGCCACGAACGTCATTGCGATCACAAACTTCGCAATGAACGTCGCGACGGTCGCTTCCCAGATTTGCCTCGTAGGGCCGCTGTTCTTCGACTCTTCGGACACATGGATGCCCAGGGCATCGGACATGGCATCGGCAATCGCAATGGTCACGATGCCGCCGATCACGACGGTTCGTGAGTGGGTTCCTGAATGGAGTCCCACCATCAACCCCAATGTCGTAATCACGCCGGACGTAAGACCAAAACTCAGACCGGTTTTGAACGAAGCCTTCATCGTCAATCTTCATTGTGGATGTAACTCTACGCCCTAAGACTCTGCAGAAATACTAATGAGGTATCGTGGAAATTCAATGGCTCCCAGCTCTAGGGCAAGAGAACACCTCACACAGGATGCTCAAAATGGTTGTGCAGGGAGGCTGCAGCGAGCGAAGAGGCTCAACGTACCGTTGCGGTACGTTGAGCCTCTGAGCGACGCGAGAACAAAACTGGCGGACTTTTCAGCATCCTGCTAATACTTGTCCATGATGGCTTTAAGATGACTACCGCTGATCACCTCTTGTTCGAGCAACTTCTTCGCCCCTTCGAGGAGCGCGGCCTTGCGTTCCGTGAGCAGCCGTTTCACACGCTCATATTGCTCATCAACGATGCGGCGCACTTCGCAGTCGATCTCACGGGCGGTCTCCTCCGAGTAGTCGCCTTTTTCCTGAGGCGCCTGAATCTGCATCATGAGCGGCTGGCGTTCACGATCGAGCGTGATAGTCCCCAGCTTGTCGCTCATCCCGTAGGATTTGACCATGCTCTTGGCAATGTCCGTGGCCTTGACCAGATCGTTCTGCGCACCCGTAGAGGCCTCGCCGAAGATCAACTCTTCCGCGTTTCGCCCTCCGAGTAAGACGGCAATCTTGTTTTCCAACTCCGTCTTAGTCATCAGAAAGCGATCCTCGGTCGGAAGCTGAAGAGTATAGCCCAACGCGGCAATCCCGCGAGGAATGATCGAAATCTTCTGTATCGGGTCTGCTCCGGGAAACGACAGCGCTACCAAGGCGTGGCCTACTTCATGGTAGGCGACTCGTTCCTTCTCCATCTTGTTGAGGACTCGGTTTTTCTTCTCTAATCCGGCCACGACCCGCTCCACCGCTTCCTGCAATTCCGAGAGCCCCACCTGCTCCTTATTCCGGCGCACGGTCAAGAGTGTCGCTTCATTGATGATATTGGCGAGATCGGCGCCGGAGAAACCGGGGGTCATCGCGGCGATCACCTCAAGATCCGCATCGGGACCCAGGGTCACCTGCTTCGCATGGACACGCAAGATGGCCAGGCGGCCGATCTTGTCCGCACGATCGACCAGTACCTGACGATCGAACCGGCCGGCCCGCAACAGTGCGGGATCCAGGATTTCAGGCCGATTGGTCGCGGCCATCAGAATGACACCGATGCGGGGATCGAATCCGTCCATTTCGACCAGCAGCTGGTTCAACGTCTGCTCACGCTCTTCATGTGCCATAGGTCCCATCCCGCGGGCTTTCCCGATCGCATCCAGTTCGTCGATGAAGATAATACAGGGCGCTTTGACCTTTGCCTGCTCGAAGAGGTCCCGCACGCGAGCTGCCCCGACCCCCACAAACATTTCGACGAACTCGGACCCGCTGATGCTGAAAAATGTCACCCCGGCCTCTCCGGCCACGGCGCGAGCCAAGAGCGTCTTCCCGGTTCCAGGCGGACCGACGAGTAAGATCCCTTTTGGAATCTTTCCTCCAAGACGCGTGAATTTTTCCGGTGTCTTCAGAAAGTCGATCACCTCACGCAATTCTTCCTTCGCCTCGTCCACGCCGGCCACATCGGCGAAGGTGACCTTCGTGTCCTTCTCGGCATAGATCTTCGCCTTCGACTGCCCCACCGTCATGAACCCTTTTTGTCCCTGACCGAAACGCCGAATCAGAAAGAACCAGATGCCGCCAAAGATCAGCGCAGGAATGACCCACGAGATGATGTCCTTCAAGAAGGTACTTTCAATCACGCCGCTAAATATGACGCTGCGTGCGTTGAGCTCCTTGACCAAATCGGGGTCTTCAACCCGAACGGTCGTAAATAACTTCTGCTCTTTGGATCCTTCTTCCAGCTTCAGCTTCCCGGTCACTCTCTGATTGGTGACCGTGACTTCCGCCACGTTGCCGGCCGCCACGAGTGTCCTAAATTCGCTGTACGGAAGCTCTTCAAGCTTCTGCGTGGCCACGATGAAATCGTGCACGAGAATGACCGCAAAAATCGCGAGAAAGACATATCCGATCGAAAAAGAGATTTTTTTATTCACTGGCATCGCAATGATTTCATTCCCACTGTCACGCGTCTGGAAGGCCTGATAGAAGCCAATGCCGAGGCGCTCATCATCCGATTGAAAAACTGCCCATACCGGCTGCCGGCAAAAAACTGTCGATGTCGGACGTCCATTCTCAATGATGGGAAAGAGTTCTGCATCCGTCTTCTTTTGCTCGCCTTACTGGTAAGTCGGCTTAGGGAAAAGTCAAGGCAGGGGCCATCGCCAGCCCGACGATGGCGCCTGTCACCTGCGAACTCAATGGTCGGACTTGATCATTGTGCCTTCCACAGATCGATCACCGTCCCCTCTTCGTTCAATTCCACCACAATCTGCAACCCTTCCGCGATCGGTTTGGTCTTCACATCCAACCGCTCCAGCGGAAACACTTGCTCTCCCTCCGGAGTGGAGAGCTTGATCTGATTCTTCGTCTTACCGGTATAGATCAATTTGCCGAAAATCAGACGGTGAATTCCTGTCTTGTGTTTTTCTTTTCCGTGATGGTCGGTGACCAGACCAGCCAGCAACATGACGAGGACGGCAATAAGAAATATGTGCAAGACACGTGCATGCTATTTGGCTTAGACCTGAGGTCGCATTGCATGCGACTACCGGCTGTGCTCTAACTCAACAGCCACGCCTCTTGTCATCTGCGCGTGGTACTCACCCTACGGACTCAGGATCTCCCATCCATCGGTCTCACCGATAGGCCATCCTGACAGTCGGCGTCACGCGACACCCGGATTGACGCTGTCTATATTCTGCTCTATGAATGATCCACGATCTGGTCACAATTGCTCAGTATGTTAAAACTATCAGGACGGATAACCCTTGCGGCTCTCGGCCTGACAGACGTTGCGGCGGAAGGGACATTGTTGACAGCCCGCCCCTTCTTCTTCAGAAAGCCGCCGGCTCTTGGCGCGTATGGCAAGAGATCCATGCAAATACCAGTGAGATGCTGACTCCCCTTATGGAACGCCGTGGTTTAAGCGGTCTGTCTGGCTGCCCCTTTCACCGTGAGAAGGCTTGAATCTTGAATCTCTACGGCAGGGTATAGGTCATCTCCGGCCAATGTGCACTTCCGTAGATCTGGCCCTCTTTCTGATTCTCAATAATGATCCCGCCGACGTACGGCGTCGTCCCCGTAATCCCCTTGAGTCCGCCACTTCCCCAGACAAATGTAAATTCGCCTTTGCATTCGTCTTTCTTTCCAATACATCGTATTTCTCCGTACGCGAGGTCCTTACCTTCATGGGCCCTCATGAGGCAGAGGGCCGTATGCCGCTCCTCGTTGTTCTCACTAATACGGAAAATCGCCTGACAATCTAATTTGCCCGCATGGATCTGCGCAGGTGCCGACCCTTCGGGCAGATGCTTCACAAGCAGGGTCCCGGTAACAGTGCCACTAAAGACTCTGTACCCATTCCCCACGTCATCGATGACTCCTTTTCCTTTCCAGCTCACGGTCGCATGGCCCGCTTCGATGGTTTTTGCCTCGGCTCCGCAGAAGAGCCCCATGCTCATGACGAGCAAGCTGACTGTCGGGATGATGGATTGTCTGAATTGCATGACTACTCCCTTCATATATACGACGCTGTCAGTCCCAGATGTGATGGAGAGATAGAGCGCCGGTGAGTGAATGTCTATCCGCCTAACCGTGGTCTTTTCGTTATGATTGATTGAGCGCTGTACCGGGCCATAGGTATCGGCCACTTTATCCATGAAGGCCGTGTTGGTGCAATAGCTCCCGTATCCCTGGGCCGAAAACTCGGTCACCAATTCATCGAAACATTGGTATGCGGCCTTGGTCATGGCCGGATCCGTCCGGTCATACAACATATCGAGGATATGGTGCATGTCCCGCATGCCGACAATGAATTCACCGGTGTAATCCAGCCCGTGCTTGGCGAGTATCCGTTTGGCGAGCGTCATCTGCTTGAGCGTCTCGCTGCCACGTGCTTGGGAGACCGGCGCAAACTATAAAGAGCCGCCGCCGCCGCGCCAGTTGTAGAGGGTGAATTCCCTCAAGTCCATGCCGCCGCGCATTGTGGACGGCGCATTCATATCAAATTGAGAGAAAACACCGGCCAGAAGCCCCACTTGCCACCCATTACATCCTTCTCGGCGCGAATAGAATCCGAAATTTTCTCCGAACCCGACCGTTCCTGCCGTGACCGACGTCTTCGATTCTCTCAGCTTCACGGCCCGTAGGGCTGCGAACGTCTGCGGTTGCTTCGGGTCCGCAAAGAGCGGACAGAAGACATCCCCATCGGGAAACAGGATACTTATCGTCGAGCCGGGTTCTTCAGCGGCTGAGGCCTGAGTGGCTGCCTCGTAACGACAATCGACAGGAGGAACCCGCAGTGATGAGACTGTATCGATCACGAAGGGAAGACCGATCCGTAGACATCCCACTGATCGACTAGAGGGAGGAGTATCGCTACGGAAGGGATAGGTTCACGATCACGGGAAGCAATAGCATGACAGGCTAGGATCGCGCGAACGCGACCGCCGCAAGGAGGACTCCGAGAGCAAGGAATAGCCCGATGCGAGGCACCCAGGAGGAAGTGCGAACTATGATCTGATCCCAGGACGACCTGGCGCCCTCAGGGAGAGCGCTGATCTTCCTCACTTGTGATCCAAGTAAAAGATCGTGCGTAGCTGTGAGGAGAAGGAGTGCTCCGACCAATCCTAGCTTCATCCATAAGACATGCGGCCACCCTGCTGGCTCGAGAATAGAAAGACCCCTCTGGTGAAGAAGCACCGGGCCGGTGCTTAATAGGACGGCAATTGCACCCCAGACCACAAAGCGGAATCGTTGCGCAGCAGAACGAAAGAGCGCCATGAATTCAGGCGCAGCCTTACGGCTTCTGATCAAGGGGGCCAGGACCAGGGAAAGAAAAATCATTCCGCCGATCCAGCTGACGGCCGCGAGCACATGGAGCCAGACCAGCAGAACCATCATCGCCGCCGCCAAGCCACTGATCAACCTTTCCTAGGAGCCCATCTGGACGCGGAGCCACCGCGTGTACGAGGTCGAGGGCCTTTGTATGAGCGTGGCATGAGGAGTGAGTTACGCATGGGATTCTGACTTCCATCTCTGCAACTGCAGCAGAAACGCTCATGAGTCACGCAGATGAAGATTACACTCTAGGCTCTTTGACGAGAGTGTGTCCCACAAACCCGGAGAATGTCAGGCTGACGGACGCGATCGCCAAGTAGTGTTTGAACGTCCTTACCGCAAAATCCACATCTTTTACTTTGCTGCTCTTTTGTAGAAGTTTACGAATCTGCGGCTCAGCTTGACAGAAATTTACAAACCAGGCATCGAGCGTTTTGGGATACGACAAGTGCGGCAACTTTCTCGACTCGACTACATTGAAGTATCTTCTAAAGCATCTCATGTTAGAAGGAAAGTTCGGACAAGCTCCGTACGGGAAAATGTATTTCAGGAACCATCGATCCGCTTTATAGAGCCATGATTCCGAATAGATCGAATGCATCAATGCCTGCCCGCCAGGATTCAAGGCTCTGGCAGTTTTCCCATACAGGTCATCGAAGTCGCTGATGTGCTCCAACATGCCGATGGAAATAATGTAGTCGTACTTCCCTTCCATATTATGGACATTTCTTAATTCTACCGAGACAAGATGTTGTAAGCGTCTGCGCCGAATTTCTTGTGTAATATACCGATGCTGCGCGGTGGATAAGGTGAGGCCTTTGGCGCAAACTCCAAATCTCTCCGCCATGAACAATAATACTCCTCCCCACCCACATCCTAAGTCGAGCAGAGTTTTCCCTCGGCTATGTTCATCGATACCCATTCGCTTGGCATACAATTCCAGTTTGTTCGTTTCAGACTCCTCAAGAGTCTTGGTCTCCGGGTCCCATTTTCCGCACGAATACATACGATGATCCCGGTCGAGCCAATAGTGGAAGAAGGTATTTGAGTCATCGTCGCTCTCAAACCAGTCGCTGAGAGAATAATGATTGTCGATGGTCGCATTCTGCCGAGGCTTCGAAAAATAACCGCCTGCCCTGGCCCGGACGACTGCAATCATATCGAATATCGAAAGATGCCTGAGGATGCGCGCGGATGTGGCGTAGACACAGATACACAAGAACTCTTTATAGTCTTCATCGTTGACCTCGATGAGCCCTTCAGAATATCCTTCACCCAATCCCATATTTCCTTCCAGAAATATTCTCTGAAAGAGACGCTCTGCATTATGAAACGACACATCTACAATTCTTGACCCACTGCCGATCACAGGCTGAGGAACGCCATCGAACGCAAACCGGAAACTCATATCCGGTCGCTCCTCCCCCACATAGGTACGGGTTACTTTTAAGAAAATTTTCTGTTCTCGTGTCAGTCCTCTCATCACTGTTCCCCCCCACGCTCTACCAACACCCTCAACACATCACACGGACTCGTCATGAGTGCTTCTGCTGCAATCGAGGATTCGCAGCTGCAACACTTTCCCCGGCCAGGTTGGAACATTCTCCGGGTATTAAGTTACGTGCTTCACCCCCGACTCGCCTGCTCGAATCGCATCTCACCAGCCCTTCGGCGAGCCCAAACTTAGATAACGCATAGATGAGCCATTTCGAGGGATCGACCTTGTACCATTGGTGTCCGTTCCGATAGTCCCGCGGAAAGGTGTGATGGTAATTATGGTATCCCTCTCCCAATGTGATGAGCGACACCCACCAGCTGTCTCGGCTGGAATTGGACTGACTATATGGCTGACTTCCCCATAGATGACAGACGGAATTGATGCAGAACGTGGAGTTCAGCACCAGGAAGATCCGCCCGGCGCCGGCCAGCATGAAGCAGCCCACGCCGCCTATCCAGCCGTTATAGGCATACCCGACGAGAAACGGCAGCGCCAGCCCAGACAGAAGAAGGGGGACATACCAGCGATGCTGCCACATCAGTATCGGATCTTCCCTCAGCCAGGTTGCGTAT
Organism: Nitrospiraceae bacterium; assembly: GCA_035462675.1. Classification (GTDB taxonomy): domain Bacteria; phylum Nitrospirota; class Nitrospiria; order Nitrospirales; family Nitrospiraceae; genus Palsa-1315. Next base: position 12,831 of record DATHTZ010000026.1, read on the forward strand.
CGTTCGGTCTTGTGCGGGCTTTTCTTGAAAAACCAGACGCAGTGGCTATACCAGAATCCTTTCGTTGCATTGTAGGGATCCTCCTCCTGGTCCACCCGCGCATGGTGCCGAGCATGATTGGCACCCCATTTCAGCGCCGAGTTTTCCATCGCCCAGCTGCCCGCGACCAGGAACGCCACCTTGACCCAATCAGCGCACCGGAAGCTACGATGAGAAACCATCCGGTGGTACCCCACGGTAATGCCGAGTCCGCTGATGAGATAGAGCACGCCGACCAAGGCCCAGTCCAGCTTCGTATAGCCATGGACGTAGCCAAAGAGCGGCACCCCAATGAGACCTGATGATGTGACCAGGGCAAACAGCCCCATAGTCGGGATATCCCACGCTCTTCGGCCATCATTTACGCCCGCATTCAGGTGGTGGCCCATAGCCGCAATCTTGTTATCGTTGAGCAGGGGGCCGGAGGCGTAATCGCTGGAATACTGTGAGGATGTTTCGATGCCGAGAACCATGCAGATGCGCGGGCATCATTCGCCGCAGTAGAAGGTCCGATGTCGGACAGGCTCCTCAGCCTATCACGATAACAGTTAGAACGCGGCCGGAGCGTGGTCGCACTTGCAATAGGTTTGGAGTTGACTCTCGCCCAGGAGCGGGAGAGTCGGAGAGCTTCGCTGTTGAACTGAACCGTCGATTCCAGTCCCATCGGCAACGAGGGAAAGATCACAATCGCAACCCTTCGATTGTTGGTTCACCTATAATAAAGCTACAGACCCATTGGATCAAGCTCACGGGCTGAGAATTTTATTCGCCGGCCCTACAAGCGGTATAACTCCACCGGAATGAGATAGAACCCCTGGGAGCTATATTTGTGCACACACTTATAGATGTTCTTCCCTCGGACTCGACGCAGGCGACGACGTCACGCCCCAGTCATGAAAACTTGTGCGGAAACTGCTTCGCCAATGCCGTTGCGAGCGTATCCGCAATGAGATAGACGTGTTGTCGCATTATCGACCAGGTTTCCTCTAGCTTCGCGTACTCCTTTTTCTTGTACTGATTAATTTGGAGCACATGGTGGGCCCCATGTGCCGCGATCAGGCCACGAACGGTACCTTTCGGCAGGTGGTAGGGATTGATCCCGTTAAAGAATGCTTCGATGTCGTCAGCATTGGATGCCAAGTGGGCCAGTGCAGTATCCTGTTGGCGTGTATTCCCCACGATGGTGGCCTCGGAGTATTCTTTGACCGCGGCGTAATGACTGCTCAGCAGAGCAAAGAGCTTCTCAGACCTCGCTTCACCGTAGAACGGCGTAAATGTGTTCGCAATCTGTTTGGCATTGGCCAGAACTTGCTTCTCGGCGGCATCCCGCTCTCCCGGATCGTGCGCCGTGTTGAACAAGACGACGTGCTGAATCATAAAGATGTGCCCGAGCCAGAGATCGCGAAGCGTCTTCTGCATCTCCGCCACACGGATTGGATTTGCCTCCTCGCCTGCTCGCGATTCATATCCCGCCAGGCTGACGAGCGCAAGGACCAACACAACCATCGCCGGGTATATCTTGCTCATAAGACCTTTCCTTCTAGCAACCCTCTCCCCCTTGTCAAGGAAAGAGTCACTCGGAGGCCTGGTAACAATCACATCACACAGACTTCCACCCCAGTATTACCCCAGTAATACACATCCGCAACAGCCGTGCCTGAGCTTGTACGTAACGCTCTCCTCAGACATTTCATCAACAAGTACAGAGGTTAGCCCACGGGAAAGAACACTGTATGAGGTCAAAAGTCTGTGGTGTTCCTCCACAGACTTAGACCGACCAGAGGCTCACTAGAATCGACGCCAATAGACACAATGGGTTACGCTGTCTAGGTTCTTGGACAAAAGTTCGATTGAAATGGGGCATTCCGGGTAGAAAGCGAAGCTAGCGAGAGGGCGCGACGGATGAAACAGACTGAAAACTGAAGGCTGAAGTGTTCGGAGCTTCGAAACCCAACTTCAGCCTTCGGACCTCAGCCTTCGGATCGCGCTTCTCGCGCGCAGTCCGACAGTTCGTATGGGGAACCCCGTACCTTGTACTGTTGATGGCCTCGCATTCATACTAGAAGCCTGTCCGGCATGGACCGTTCCACCGCAGCGAATAAAGGCCAAGCATCTACGGTGTTCTATCGTCATGCAGAGTAACCACCGCATCTCTGAGCACACAGGCCGAACCAGGAGATATCTTCACGCCCTCAGCTATGTCCTCATCGCGACACTCATGGGCACATCGTTTCTACGCACTGCAACGGCGGCGACAAATGACGTGCAGGGCTCGGTTGAGAACATTGCCGCGCTCGCCAGCAGCGCTCATATGCTGACAGTTGCCGAAGGTCCCTTTACCATGGGCACCGCCCGTGCAAGCCACGACCCGTTCAGTTTTGATCTCCAGTACGACGACACAGAGCAACCACAGCGTCGCGTCTGGCTCAGTCAGTATGAAATCGATCGGGACGAAGTGAATCTGGGAGAGTATCTGCTGTGGGTGCGGCAGCAACAACGCCACCTTTCCGACGATATACGGAAACTGATCGATCATGTCACAACGATCCACGCCATGCAGGCCAAGACATTGACACGTTGGCCGGCACTCTACGTCACCTGGTCTGAGGCCTCGGACTTTTGTCGCGCACAGGGGAAGCGGCTTCCAACAGAAGCCGAGTGGGAAAAAGCCGCGCGCGGGGACAGCGGCAATCTCTTTCCTTGGGGGCAGAGAGCTCCCACGCCGGCGCTGGCAATGTTCGGGCAGTATCATGCCCACGAGATTCCCATCGTGGCTCCTGTCGATAGTGGCGAGGAGGGGCGAAGCCCCTATGGCATGCATCATATGGCGGGAAATGCGGCTGAGTGGGTCGAAGACTGGTTTGGGATCGACTACTATGCGACCATGCCGGACCGCAACCCCCATGGACCTGCTAACGGCCGATACAAGGTAGTGCGCGGCGGATCGTGGAAAAGTTCGCCGGCCTTGTTGCGAACGGCCACCAGAGGCGGGGCATCGCCAGATCAGCGCGCCGCGACCATCGGGTTTCGTTGCGCACGGTCCGCGCAATAGAGAACGTTGCTATAGCGTATGAGGACTCAGATGACCTGGACTTACCTACTGATTGCGATGGTGATGAGCCTGGACATGACGACCCAGGTCTCCCATGCCGCTCTGTCTGGGAACGAAGAACGCGCATGGAAAGTCTATACGAACGCCCGCTTCGGCTTCTCCGTCCGTTATCCCGAAGACTGGCGGCTTGGAAATCCGATATCGGATGGGGTCGGCGTAACGCTCTACCCTCCTATCGATAACAGCCTCGTCGCGCTATCCGGTCACATGAATGTCTTGGAGGGCAAGAGCCAGGATGGACGGCAGACACTCGATGAATTTGCCGCGGCCCATCGTCGCATTATCACGGAACTCTTCGGCAAGAAAACGATCACGGTGAAGTGGCGGCAGGATCAGGAAATGTCACTGGCCGGATTCCCCGCGAAACGATTGACATTCACGTATTCGGATGACAAGCAGGTCGACATGATCGAACACCACATCTTTTCACTCGGCCGCAACGAGGGTCGCGGGATACGCATCAAAGTGCCTCTCTCGGCAGAAGAACGAGTGCTGCCGACTGTCACCAGAATGCTGGAGTCCTATCAGCCAGGACGAGATCAGAACGCGGTCAGCCCTCTCGTACCCAAACCCGACTCTCCACAGACCACACCGCACTCGTGAGCTGAGACCGTCGCTATGCGCCACTATCCTGCAGCCCATTCAGATACTTCACCGCTTCCCTCGCCGCCGCACGGGCTTTGCTGGCAGGGTTTAGGCTGGCTCCAGGATCGACCTTGTCGCCCATTTCAGCCACTCGCTTACATTGCTTGATAGCTTCCTGTAAATGAGGCACGGCCTCCTTGCCATGCTCATCGGTGAGCGGCAACGATTTGAGAATAGCTTCCGCATGTTTTGCCACTTCATCGCAGTGATGCACGATTGCCTTTCCATCGCCCATCCCTCCGTGCATGACCATTTCTTCGGCATCTCGGAGCATGGCCTTCCCACGATCTTGAATGTCCTTCGGCGACCCCGCCTGGGCGAAAGATGTCTCGACGGAGAGAGACAGTACGACAATGCTGAGGGCATGAAAGACTCTGCTTATCATCGGGCTTCGGTCACTTCGCGTCAAATCGCACATCGAGCGTAGCGGTGTCGTTCGCCTCGATGATCAGCTCCCGCTCCTGAATGCCCAGAATTGGATGCCAGGCTTTCACACGGTAGGTGCCGGGAGGAAGGTCCCCGATGGAGAATGCACCGTCCGGGTCTGTTACCGCGTAATAGGGGTTGTCGATCGCATACCCCCAATTCTGCATGTAGGGATGCACACCGCACTGCATCGTGAAGATTCTACGCCCCTTAACTAAATGTACGATATCGGTGGTCCCGGTCGCTTTCAGCGAAGGCCGATGCAAGACAATATCCACCCCCGCCTGATCGTAGGCGTAGCCCTGAATATCGTGCGACACGGGATCCCGATTTGTCACGGTCAGTTGTCGCTTATCGCTCACGACAGTCACGAAGGGAAGAAACTGACACACGTTGGCTTCGACTTGGGCATTCGTAAAGGTGAACGGCTTCCCGCTCTGCGCACCTTCCACGACGACCACCACATCTTTGAGACCGCCGCCCCGTCCGACATTCACTTCCTTAAGGAGCCGATGGCCGTCACCATCGGAAAGTGCGCCACAGAACACGCTGTCCGGGTATCGGCGCAACTCGAATTCTTTGGGCTCCGGTGTAGTCCCATTAAACGTTACCGTACCTCGCAGCATCGCTCCGCCCGTCACGACAACTGTGTCATACGCGCTTGCCGGCCAAAGGACTCCGAGGCCCATACACACGCATGCAACCACACTAAGACACAGGCCCATTATGATCGACCTTTTCACAAATGCCTCTCCCCTACACCTCACGTCAGCTAATGTTGCGTCTGCACAGGCGGATTCGCCCTATCCAATCTACGTGGGAGTTCGAATAAGAATGGAGATTGCTCGGTGAAGATCAGGCGGCGAAACTCCTCCGACCACATACCCTGCTTGCTCACCGTCCTCACCGGAAACCGCTGAACCTTGGTCACCCATTGATAGTATTGCCGAGTTTCCCCATGCCCTGCGACGGTGACTTCGAACAGCTCGGTGAGATAGCCATTCAGCATCTGATCACCGACGAATTCGCGCGAGAGTTCACCTTCCATCGTCTCGCTCACAGCCAGCAGATGTTCCTTGGCAATTGGCACCTCCGCATACTGCCGCCGCTTAGACAGAATGAGCCAGGAACTATCGCGGTCCATCCGCACAATGACGATGCTGGCACCCTCTTGCGGTTGGGCGAACTCAAATCGCCACCGATCGTCCTTGGCATTGACATGAGCCATCACAACTTTCTTTCCGCTTTTGACGATCCGTTCAGCGGAAAAATCGAATGCCGTCGCGTCATCAGCCATGACGAAGAGGGCGAATGATACCAGCCACCCCAGACACCGTTGAGACTTTTCTCTATGCCCCCTCTTTCCCATGTGATGGTTCTACCGCACGGTCGAACCTCCATTCAAGACGCTTTTCCATCCCATCCACAAAATGAACGGGGGAATCCGGACTTCACTCTGTTGGATTCCCCCGCACCATTCCCCGTACGATCCGAGCTAGTCGGCCTTCATGGATACCGGCATGGATTGCGCTGGGGCCTGCTCCTCGGCTTGCTGCGTGGTCGGTACCTGCCCGCTCAACGGCAAGATCGCTCGGCTGTCACGATCAAGCACCGTCAACGTCCCCCAGTGACCGGCGTCGAGATACCCCGGTCTCTGGTTCAGCCACAGATAGCTGCCAGGAATCCCGTTCGGACCTCCGGCCCCACCATGCAGCCAAGCGTTGATCACCTCGGTACCGCCGAACTCCATGGTACTCACGAGGTCCGCTCCGCTCATGTAGGGTTCGTGCTTCCACTCATGGCCCGACACGCTGAACAGCTGTATCTGCTCGCTAAAGGCACCCAGCACATGAATCACAACCGGATCTCCCACATGCGCTGCGATACTCGGGGTGACCGGCTGATCACCCGCCTTGACGCAGACGAACACTTCGCTGTACGCACAGCCCTTCTCGACCCGGTAATCGGTCGGCTCGGACCGGTAGTTCACCGCCGTCACGCCGGCCACCTTTTGGATGTAGGGCATGAAGCTGGTGCCGATTTGGTTATCTTCGTCCTGGAACAGGAGGGCGAAGGACCGATAGTTCTGTCGAGCCTCGTTGCCCGACAGGCTCCGATTCACAATCACGTCCGCTCGCCAGGAACTCTTCTGGGCCAGATCTTCGCCGGTCGCGGGATCACGATACTGCGATCCCCTCGGCCCGATGATGATCGCTCCAAAGAGCCCGTTCCGCGGATTCTCGATCACGTTCCCCCAATCTTGAATCAGGGCGGCGTTCTCCCCGAACTCCGGATGGGCGAAGAACGTGTAGGTTTTCCTCTGCCCGGGCGCCACGGTCTGGTCGCCGGGGTTATTCCCGGCGTTGATCCCCATCGATTCCTTGGGATCGAACGCCACATGGTCTACGTGGAACCCGGCGCGGTCCGTGGCCATCTCGTTCTTGAGATTGACCTTGATACAATCACCCACGTTCACATGCAGGGTCAACGGGCTCGGTTCAACGCTGCCCGAGGCAACCTTGGTCTTCTCGCCTTCGAGCACGTACATCTTGCCGGTCTCATTGCCCAGCACCATCTTCCGCTCCATGTCCACTTCCATCACGCCAGGCGTTCCCTTATTGAAGCGAATCGCCTTTTCGATAGCTGCCACGTTGAAGGTCTTCATCGGCGCGTCGGCCGGGCAGACGGACTTGGCCGACTGCGGAATCTCTTCCCGGCCCGGCAGTGGCTTTAGTGTCGCATCTGCTTTGTCCAACACCCGGAAGAGGCCCCAACTGCCTTCCACGAAATGCGACGCGCGACCGCTGTAGTACGGATAGTCGCCCGCCATCTGTTGTGGCCCTCCTGCGGCAGGAATGGCCGCATCATACCGCTCTCCGATCACCAAGTGCAGCGAACTACGGGGGATGGAGTTCTTGCTGTATCGTTCCATCGGGAACCAGTGGCCGCTGAT
>DATHTZ010000027.1:0-1558 GCA_035462675.1 Nitrospiraceae bacterium
AGGGTGGGCGGGTGAGAAGTCTGGCCTTTTTGAGCATTCTGAGCTATGGCGACATCGGCACCATATGTTAGATTCCAACAGTGTATTGTACATAAGTATAAATTGAGCTTTCCCGCAGCCTGTTAAGCAAGATCGTGGGCGGCAGGTGAAGCTACGTCGTCCTCTTCCCACTGTCTCAGGGAGATCGCATGGTCGCGAGACTCGTGCTCTCGCTAAGCCTCATCCTTCTGTTCAGCTGTGGGATAGCTCTCGGTGCCCTTGCGGATGTCGCTGGAAGCCTGACCATCGCCGGCAACGGGCCAGAACTGACGACCATCGAACCCCTCGCTCGCGCCTTTGAAAAAGCCAACCCGAGAGCCTATCTCGATATCGTGTGGGACGCCAACTCGAAACCAGCTGAGATGGTCAGATCCGGCCAGGCTCAGATTGCCGTCACCGGAACTGAAGCCGCAGATCTTTCGGCCACGCCCATCGCGTGGGACGGGATCGGCATTCTCGTGCACCTCTCAAATTTCACGAAAGACATCACGAAGCAACAAGTGGCTGAAATTTTCTCAGGCAAGATCACCCTGTGGTCAGAAGTCAGTGGCCCGGAGACGAAAATCTTGGTCATCGACCGACCTCGCAACCAAAACATCCGCGATGCGTTTGAATCGCAGCTCGGCATAACCGGCAAGATCTCTGGTGCCGCCAAGGTGATTGGTTTCGATGAACAGGTCGTGAAAACCGTCGTGGGCACGCTTCCCCCTCTGTCTGCGGTCGCCTACCTGTCACTGAGCCAGGGATTGTCCGTCGTCTCAGGTGGCGTCCCCGTCAGACTCTTGCCTATCGACAAGATCGAACCGGAGGGCCCCACCGTCAAAGATGGCCGCTATCCGCTCCGACGTCCTATTCTTCTCTTGTCCAAGAAGGAGCCACATCCCCTGGTCGAAGCATTCACCCAGTTTGTCTTGTCCCCAGCCGGTCAACAACTCATTGCTGAGACGTATATTCCGATCAAAGACAAATAATCCTGTATCCTGGCGATTGAAGGAGGCCCCCATGCGGACGTGGCGATCATTGTGGTTCTTGTTGCTGGGACTCATCGGACTCATGGCTTCACCCATAACCGCCTCCTTCGCAGAGGAGCCAGGCGCGATGGTGGATGGCGCTGGATTCACCCTCTTCGATACTGAATCGATCAAAGGGTCCGATGCGGCAAAAGTCGAACGGGACCCTATCTGCGACCGGAGCAAGCGCCCAAGGATCGTCAAAGTCGAGCCGGACGAAGCCAAACCGGGAGACAAAGTCGTCATCACTGGTGAGGATTTCGGCACGAAGGAGTGTTTTCATACGGTCACCTTCAGCGTCACCTCAAGCACGCCCGTGGACTTCAAATTTATGAGCGATTCGGCAATTGAAGCGATCGTGCCGGATGCCAAAGCAGGGATGTCCTTCATCATCATCGTCGCAGGTGGCGGAAGCGCTCAGTCAAAGCCAGTCCTGATTAAGTCCAAGTAGACTTGCTCCCCCGAGAAAGCTTACCGGCTTTCTCGGGCTTTCCACCCATTCAATTCTC
>DATHTZ010000028.1:0-4998 GCA_035462675.1 Nitrospiraceae bacterium
CCCCGATCACCTGCAAGGCAATCGGCCCATCCGCTTCCTAGGGGTTGCTGATTCGAATGATGCGCCAGCGGCAGCCTCTGCTCCGGAACCCATCCGTTAGCCGATGAAACCGATCATCGGCGTCACACCAGACTTCAATGCCGGTGATCGGAAGGAATGGGGTGGGCGCGAGCCCACCTACTTTTTGCGCGCGCGCTACATTCGTGCCATCGAAGAACTCGGCGGCATTCCGCTCGTCCTGCCACTCCTCGCCGATCGGGCCACGAGACGGCGTCTCCTGCAGCAGCTTGACGGACTCCTCCTCACCGGAAGCGGCCCAGACCTTCCACCGTCATTGTACGGTGAGCGTCAGCGCTATCCGTTCGGAATTGTGAGCGAACGTCGTACGAGTTTTGAGCTGGACATCGTCCATCTGGCGAAACAGGCTGATGTCCCGCTGCTTGGTATCTGCGGAGGCATGCAGGCCATGAATGTCGCCTGCGGCGGCACTCTGTTTCAGGATATCCCCTCCCAAATCTCGAAACCGCTCCAACATCGTCAACGGACTCCCGCGACGAATCTCAGTCACACCGTCACAGTCGCACCCGGCAGCCTACTCCGTCGCATCGTACGATCGGTATCGATGCGGGTGAATAGCTCTCACCATCAATCGGTCAATGCTGTCGCGCCGTCACTGATTGCCAGCGCCCTGGCCCACGATGGTATTGTAGAGGCGATCGAGTCTCCGACCCACCGCTTCTTTCTCGGCATCCAGTGGCATCCGGAATTTCTTTTCGACCGGCACCCCCTCCAGCGGCGACTGTTCGAGGCCTTTTTACGCGCCGCCCGGGCCACAGACCGTGGCGCGTGAAACCTGATACGCAAACGATGCGCGACGAGCGGGAAAGGCCTGCTATACTTGACCCCATATGGAACAGAAGCCTGTCGATCCTACAGCGCCCTTCGCCGTCCTCGCGGCCTGAGGAAATACGGTGATCAGGCGGCTCTTCAGAACCAAGTCCATTGAACAGATCCTCGCTGATGCAGACCATCCCGATCATCGTTTAAAAAAAACCCTCACGGCCTGGGATCTGACCGCGCTTGGCATCGGCGCGATCATCGGCACAGGCATCTTTGTCCTAATCGGCACCGCCATTGTCGGCGATGCCCACCGGCCAGGGGCAGGGCCTGGGATTATTCTCTCCTTCGTGCTCTCCGGCTTGACCTGCGCCTTTGCGGCACTCTGCTATGCAGAGTTTTCCACCATGATTCCCGTGGCCGGCTCTGCCTATACCTACTCGTATGCCACATTGGGAGAATTCCTGGCCTGGATTACCGGCTGGAACCTCATTCTCGAATACGGCGTGGCTTGTGTGGCCGTCGCCATCGGATGGTCCGGCTATTTCAATAATCTGCTCAGGCTGGCCGGGATCGAACTGCCGCACTGGGCGACGCATCCACCCGGAGGGCCTGACGGGGGGGTGGCAAACTTCCCCGCCGCCATCATCGTGTTACTTGTCACTGTTATTCTCGTCATTGGGATCAAAGAAAGCGCCCGCGCAACCGGCATCATTGTGTGCTTGAAGCTCGCAGTCATCCTCTTCTTCATTGCCGTGGGGACGCCGGCCGTGAATGCCGACAACTGGACGCCCTTCCTGCCGCAGGGATTCGCCGGCGTCGGGGCTGCAGCGGCAATCGTGTTCTTCGCCTATATCGGGTTCGACGCCATCTCGACGACCGCCGAGGAAGCCAAGAACCCTCAGCGGGATCTGCCGATCGGGATCATTGCCTCACTCGGCATCTGCACCGTGCTTTACATAGCCGTGGCCGCGGTCTTGACCGGCTTGGTACCTGTTGCACAGATCGATATCCATGCGCCGGTGGCCGATGCACTCAGTAAGGTGGGCTTCAAGTGGGGGGCAGCGATTGTGGCGATCGGAGCTGTCGCTGGAATTACCAGCGTACTCGTTGTGATGATGCTGGGTCAGATCCGGGTATTCTTTGCCATGTCACGCGACCATCTCTTGAGCCCCTGGCTCTCAACTGTGCATCCACGCTATGGCACGCCTCACTATGCCACCATTCTCACTGGTATCGGCGTGGCCACGCTTGCAGCGCTGATCCCCATCGGTGACGCGGCGGACATGACAAACATCGGCACTCTCTTCGCCTTTGTCCTGGTCTGTATCGGTGTCGTGATCCTGCGCTACACGAAACCCAACCAACTTCGCCCTTTCAGGCTTCCATTCATGCCGGTCGTCCCCATTTTGGGCATGTTGGCCTGTCTCGGCCTCATGAGCTTTCTCCCATGGGTAACATGGATTAGATTCGCCGTCTGGACTATCATCGGCGTTGTGGTCTACCTAGGATACGGCATGAAGCACAGCAAGCTAGCCAGCCCTTCCCCCGAAAGTCACCTTCCCAAACGTTCGCTGTAACAAGCTGCTGAAAAAGTCGTCCTTCTCACCCGCCCGAACCCGGCGCGCCGAGACGCGCCTTTTCCCAGGCAGCGTTCTCGCATCGTTCAGAGGCTCAACGTACCGAAGCGTACGCCTCGCCTCTTCACTCGCTGTGCCCTTGCTGGACGAACTTTTTGAGCATCCGGCAAGGTTGTGTCCTATTGCCACAAACAGATAGACCATTGGGCGGGATTGCCGGAAGGCCAGCCTCGACTTCCGTAGCCGGTTAAATAAAAGAAGGTTAGCTCGATTTGTCTAGAGGCTGAGTCGCTAGGGCCGGAGCAGGAGCCGGTGAGCTGTCAGCAGGGGCAGCCGGAGAGGCGATAGGCACGACAGGAGAGCCTGCCGGTACGGATGCAGCAGCGGATACTGCTGGCTTGGGAGGAGCGGGCGGCTTGGGAGGGGCAGGTTTTTCCGGCTTAATGCCTCCTTCCCACGAGGGGCCGGAGTACATATCTGCCGAGAGACCCTTTGTTTTCCATTTTTCTTCGAAGTCTGCCGCCGCCTTATTCGGTGTCTCACCACTCCCTACGACGTCATTCCATGGATAGGCCTTTGGGCCGATCTGGCACCCAGTATCCACCCGCTTCAAATACAAAGAAATCGGATTCCCCCGGTATGGTCCAAGATAAATATGTATGGAACCGACATATTCTAGCAAATGTGTCATCCCGGTCTCCAAAGAGGCGCATGATGCCATAAGAGGGAATGGGAGGGCAAGGAGGTTGCTCCCCTTGCTCGCGTAACGCGCGCCCGCAGAAGCGGGATGGCGAGGCAGCTGGCATGGTCTCTTTGCTCGCAGAGCCCCCACGATAAAACGGTGGTCGCTCGATGCGCGCAGTGGAGACCACACCAGTCGCCTCGCTGAATGCGGGTATGGGTCAAGAGTTGAGTTCAGGCTCTCGTTGGGCTCGCGCAGTCAGGGAGCAACCGCCTCGCCCTCCAAGAGATGAGAGAGGATGAAATAATTCGGTGGGTCCGGCAAATGACAGTATGGATCCAAACGCTGTGGTACTCGCCCAACACAACATCACTGACACTCCTCTTCGCTTAGTTAGATTGACAGGCTTTTGAACCGTCCCGTAGACTGTTTTCCATGTCTTCACGATTAATCACTCCCTCTCTTCCAAACCGCAAGAAAACTACTATCGGTTTCGTGAATCTAGGTTGCTCGAAAAACCAGGTCGATTCCGAGGTCATGCTGGGCACCTTGGTGACGGACGGGTTTGCCCTGACCGATAACCCGAACAAAGCCGAAGTGGTCATTATTAACACCTGTGGTTTCATCGAAGAGGCCAAGCAGGAGTCGATCGATACGATCATTGCGCACGGCAAACTCAAAGAAACAGGATCCTGTCGGGTACTGATTGCCGCCGGCTGTCTGGCGCAACGGTATCAAGGAGACCTCCTCAAGCAATTGCCGGAACTCGACGGCGTGGTGGGGACCGGCGAGTTCGGAAAGATTGCAGAGATTTGCCGAGATTTGCTGGCGCCGAAGAAACGGCAACAACGGCTCTGGATCAGCGAGCCCCCCTATCTGTACGACGCAGACGCACCGCGTCTCCGTCTCGGGAAGGCCCATAGCGCCTATGTAAAAATTGCCGAGGGCTGTAACCGAAATTGCGCCTTCTGCGCGATTCCCCTGATGCGTGGCAAACAACGAAGCCGCCCCGTGGAGTCGATCGTAGCCGAAGCCACGCGCCTTGCAGCTGAAGGCGTGAAAGAGCTCAACCTAATTTCGCAGGATACGGTGAATTATGGCGTCGACCTTGGCCTGCGACACGGTCTCGTCACACTGCTTCGCGAGTTGGTGAAGGTGAAGGATGTGCGCTGGATCAGGCCGTTCTATCTCTACCCGCAACAGGTATCGGACGAGCTGTTGGATCTCTACGCGGGCGAAGAAAAGATTGCCAAGTATATCGACATGCCGCTGCAACACATCAACGATCGGATGCTCAAGCGGATGCACCGGCTGGGCGATCGCGCCGCCATCACTTCCCTTGTCGATCGGATTAGGACGCGCATTCCCGGCGTCACGTTTCGCACGGCCTTCATCGTGGGGTTTCCAGGTGAGACGGAGCAGGCGTTCGACGAGCTGAGAGGCTACGTGGAAGAGGCCGAGTTCGATCGGGTGGCGGTATTTTTGTATTCAGACGAGGAAGATACGCCGGCCATCGGGCTTGATGACAAGGTCGAGCGATCGGTCATGTATGACCGACGGAATGAAATCTTAGCCGTACAAGAAGAGATTGCGGCGGCACGAGGCCATTCCCGTATCGGCTCTGTGATGGAGGTCTTGGTCGAAGGAGTCTCCGAAGAAACAGAGTTATTACTTGAAGGACGCCATGAAGGGCTGGCTCCGGAGATCGACGGGGTCGTGTATATCAACGATGGGTCGGCTACAGCTGGGGAACTCGTCAAGGTCGAGATCACCGATGCGGCATTGTATGATCTCGTAGGCCACATCGTCACATAGCAGGATGCTGAAAAAGCCCGCGAGCTTCGTTCTCACATCGTTCAGGTCCTCAACGTACCCCAGAGGGTACGCCTCCGGGCCTTC
>DATHTZ010000029.1:0-12611 GCA_035462675.1 Nitrospiraceae bacterium
CAGTCGTCGCGAACGCAGCTATCCTCCTTCTCATCTGAGCGTCTGCGTCAGCTGATCATCCCATACCCTATGAGCCGGACGTGATCGACGTGACGCGCTTTACTCATGCAGATCACCCTCGCCCCATGCCTCTCGTCCAACCATCCACGATTGCTGCAGAAGCGTGTGTGACGAAGGTAGGCGAGACCGTCTCCTACTCGATCTCTCCACTGTCAGCATCATCGCCGAGATCCAATCCAAACCGATCGGCCATTCGATAGAGTGTGCGTCGATCGATGCCGAGGATCTTTGCGGCTTTGACTTTATTCCCCCTGGTTTCCTTCAGCACGCGGATGAGGTGACGCTTTTCGACTTCCTCAAGCGTCAAACACCCCTCAACATTGTGGCCGATCGCTCCGGCAGTCTCCTTTGCTGGTAGCTCTATCCGACGCAGCGACGCCGGCAAATCGTCCGGTGTGAGGAGGGGACCGTGACTCAACGAAACGGCCCGCTCAATAGCGTTTTCCAACTCCCGCACATTGCCGGGCCACCGATATTGCATCAACAACGCCATGGTCTCCGGCAGCACTCCACGCACCGCATGTGCCGCCCCCGCCGCGCATTTCTGCAAGAAGTGATGCACCAACATCGGAATATCCTCTCGCCGCTCCACCAGCGCCGGCAAGATGATCCGTACGACATTGAGCCGATAAAATAAGTCGTCACGATACTTTCCCTCTTTGACGAGCTGCTCGAGATCTCGATTGGTCGCGGTGATGATACGGACATCGACTTTCGCCGATGTTGTGCTGCCGACACGGCGGACTTCATGATCTTGCATGACCCGTAACAACTTTACTTGCACCGCCTGCCCCAACTCGCCGATTTCATCGAGAAAGAGTGTGCCTCCGTTCGCGGATTCAAAGAGGCCGACTTTGTTCCCCACTGCGCCGGTAAAGGCTCCTTTCTCATACCCGAACATTTCCGATTCCAACAGGGCATCCGGCAACGCCCCACAATTCACTGGAATAAACGGCTTATCTCGACGAGGCCCATTTGCGTGGATCGCCCGAGCAATCAGTTCCTTGCCGGTTCCGCTTTCCCCTTGGAGAAGCACCGCACTCTTGCTCTCAGTCACCCGTGCCACCAGCTTATACACCTCCAGCATGGCGGGACTGCTCCCCACCAGCGGAGACCAGTTATCTTTGCTCTTCAACTCTTCACGAAACCGGGCATTTTCTCGGATGAGTCGGCAGTGATCGAGACTTCGCTTGACCACCAACTTGATATCTTCCTTCTTAAACGGCTTGGCAAGATAATCGTAGGCTCCTTGCTTGATTGCCTCGATTGCACCCTCAAGAGAGCCGAACGAGGTCAGCATCACGACCGCGGTGTCAGGGTTCATGCGTTTAAATTCACGCAAGACCGTGAGTCCATCGACCGCGCCCATCCGAATATCTGTCAGCACCAGATCCACTCGGCCCTGACGTCCACGAGCGATCACTTCTTCTCCGCTGGCGAAGGCTTCAACGGTATAGCCTTCTTTCTTTAAGGCCTCAGCCAAGAGATCGCGCGCGACCGTATCGTCGTCGGCGACGAGAATATTTGCTGGTTGCATCAGTCCTTCTCCGTCACGTACGTCGGCTCGGCCTTCGACCCAGGTAAGGTGATGGTCACGGTTGTGCCCTGGCCAGTTTCGCTCTCGAGTACAAGACTCCCGCCATGGGCTAGGACCGTCTCGCGGCTTAAGAATAGACCCAACCCGGTGCCTTTGCCAATCGCCTTGGTCGTAAAAAACGGTTCAAAAGCTTTCTGCACATCGGACTCCGGCATGCCGCATCCTGTATCCCGCACCTCGATTGTGAGTGCCAGAGGCGACATCGAATCGGCGACCCGGCGTCCGCGGTCGAGTTCCTCGGGCGAGGCCGCACGAGCGCCTACTGATACGCTCACCGCTCCGTGCGGCGGAGTGGCGGATAAGGCATTGGCGAATACGTTCACCATCACTTGATGTATCTTTTCCGCATCGGCCCAGACGAGCGGGAGGTTTCCGGGAATCTCAACCGTCATGGTAATTTCTTTCGCATGGAAGGCCGGCTCCATGAGCACGACTGCCGGGCTGATGACCTTTTCCACGGGCAACCATGTCGGTTCAGGTTGGCGCTGTCTGGTTGAGGACAACAAATCCTGAATGATCCGAACCACCCGTGTGAGCTGCTCATCGATCACGGTCACCCGCTTCTTCATTGCAGGTGTGACGCCCGGCTCTTCTGCTAGTGCTTGTACGTGCCAGGCTATCGAATGCAGCGGCGTCCCAATCTCATGCGCGACGGACGCCACCAGTTGCCCCACCGCAGCTAAGCGTTCCGAGCGATTCAGCTGGTCTTTCGCATCGACCAGCTGAGTATTGGCTTTCAGGAGACTGTCTGTCTGCCGGGCAAGCGCGGCACGCGCCGCCGCCTCTCTTGTCTTGCGCTCCTCCCACGTCATGCCGATATAGGCCACAACTAGGAGTACTCCTGCGACCACACTGCGATTGATCACCGCCGATTGCAACCGCCCCGGCTTGGTCGGTTGCATCAACCCCATGTAGGTCGCCACGATACAGGCCACCACCGTCACGAGCATCAGGCTGCGACTGCGCACGGTTGCCACCAACAGAATCGGCAATACAAAACCATATGCGCCGACCACGTTCGCTGGTGCGGCCATTTCAAGCGCGACGATCGCCAGGAATACCGCTCCTGCGATCGCCAGCACAATGCGATTTTGCTTCAACATGGGAATGGGCGATGCATAGACTGCCGATGAACCATGGTCCAATCTCGAGCAGACTGTGGAAAAACTATTTTGCCACAGTAGGGATTCAGAGACCTGCACATCTAGGAGAAAAAACGCCCTACCGGATGCTCAAAAAGGTCGTCCAGCAAGGCCGCAGGCGAGTCGAAACCGGAAGCGTACCCTCAGGGGTACGTTGAGAATTTCGATGAGCCGAGAACGAAGCTGGCGGACTTTTTCAGCATCCGGAATAGAGGGTCTTACCCTAGCGGACGGGCTGAACGCAAGACAGCTCCAAGCTGCCGCAGACGTTCATCACACAACATCTCATCTACGCGAATCGCATACTTACGGGCCCAGTTCGGATGACCGTCGATCGTTCCTGGAAGATTGGTTTGCGACAGCTCGCCTAAGCCGTCTTCGAGGTTTGCCAACACCAAATAGGACGGCGTACGAGCCAGGTAGAGATGAATCGCCTGGCAGAGTTCAGTCGTCATGGCGGGCGCAGTGGCCAGGTCCTCAGTCACGCCGGCTGGCAAGAGGTTTTCTCGCTGAAGCGCATTGAGGATGTGTGCCTTGTCGCGCTGGCGCTCCTCCCAGGCCTGACGGTGCGCCGTGTCATTTTGAAAAGCGCCCAATCTCGACCGTACCTGCAGATCCTCGCCGGACCAAAACCCAGCAAGGGTCGGTAAGTCGTGCGTCGTGGCCACAGCTAACGATTGCACGGGGTAGTTACCAGGCGGTTTCATGGTGCCGTCTGCACCACGCTCGAAGTAGAATACACGATAGGATAGCACTCTCGCCTTCGCCAGCTGCTCCCTGACCCAATCGGGGACCGTGCCGAGGTCTTCTCCGATGACGAGGGTTTTGGATCGAACGCTCTCCAATGCCACGATTGCCAACAAGTCTTCGAAGGGGTACTGCACATATGTACCTTCGGACGCGGGTCTCCCGCGCGGAATCCAGAAGAGACGGAAGAATGCCATGACATGGTCCAGCCGAATGGCCCCGCCGGATCTGAAATTATTGCGCAACAGTCGGATCATCAGCTCATACCCGCTGGTGCGTAGCGCGTGAGGATTGATCGGGGGCAGGCCCCAATTCTGTCCCTCGGGCGCAAACGGGTCCGGCGGGGCGCCGCAGTCGGCACCGAGCGCCAACACCGATTGATAGATCCAAGCTTCGGCCCCATTCCGATCGGCCCCAAGCGCCACATCATGATACAGCCCGATTCGCATCGCCAGCTGCTCAGCCGTCAGCTGAATGTCGTTCAGTTGTTCGCTCGCCACCCACTGAATGTATTGAAAGAAGCGAATGCGCTTCCGGTGCCGTGTGGCATATTCACGGACCGGTTGGCCTGGCATCAGAAATTGTGTGGGCCAATCGTGCCATGTGGTTGACTGGGATTGAATCAGCCGGCGTTCTTCCTCCAAGGTCTGGAAGGTGGCATACAGCTCGAGCGGCGTGCCCTCAGACTGGATAAACCGTTCCAAGCGCCGGGCGCGTTCCGTGTTTGGCTGGAGATGTGGCTCCTCTCCGCTGTAGGCCGATGTGAGGAATTTCCCGTAGGCCAGATCGAGCATGGTGCGTTTGACGGTCGCAACGGCGTCGTAGTCTACCTGGCGAGTCTCTCGCAATGCCTGGAGCTTGGCTTGAAACCCTGGATCAAGGAACTGTGGCTGCGTTTCTTCTGACCCATACCATTCAGGCAGCCGATTGAGATCGATGTAGAGTTCATTGAGATACAGTCGGCTGTACGGCGAATAGGGGCTGATGTGATAGGGCGCGGTATTCCGCAGTGCGTGCAACGGATTGAGGCCGATGACTCCAGCGCCGAGCTCCTTTCCGGCCCACTCCACAATCCGTCCAAGATCGGTGAAGTCGCCGCACCCCCAATTACGATCGGAGGACAACGAATAGAGCTGCAAGGCCAGTCCCCACAGTCGTTGGTTTGCCTCGAAAGACGGTGGGACATAACACTGGTGTGGCGCCACGATGACCCGCATCGTTCCCTCGACGCCTCTAGCCAAGCCATCTCCCCGTATCGTCAAATTGTAGTACCCAAGCGAGAGACCGTGCGGAGCCGGTATCTCGACACGCACATGCCGTTGACCCTTGAGAAAACGAATCTCGACAGCGGTGAGCCCTGGCCCTACTTGTCCCTCTTGCACCACGGCGTTCGCTTCGTCGCGGATTTGCCACGCGACTGCGACGGATTCTTCTTTTCCGTCCTCGAGCGCCAGATAACAGGACAGAGGAGCTCCGGTTTCACCGTCACGCAGAACTCGCACTGGATCGCAAGGGCGTTGCCACGGCGCCTCATCCCATTCTCGCAATGCTTCTGTCAGCGATGCAGCCGAATCGACTGCAAAGCCCATAGCAGCCAATAGGGCGCGTTTGGTGTCATCGGAGGTGAGATGAAGCGTGCCGGCGATATCGTGATAGTCAGTCGCGATTCCAGTGCGTTCAGCGAGTCTGGCAAGAAGGGTTTGTTCCGTCTGGTCATGCATGAACAGGAGTCTGCGCGAAGAATATCAGCCTGTCAAGCTATCCCATTGTTCTTATAGATAAATTTTGTGCAATTCTCTTCTGCCTCACCCCGATCTCAGCACGTTCGATTTGACACTAGCTCCTGGGCCTTTGAAGGTTATCAGGGATTGGCCTACAGACGGACCTATCCAAAGAGCTGATCCAGACAAGACACGCTGGTAGACCATGCCGGCTACGAAATGGGCGGTATTCTACTCTTTTGCACCGAGGCATCAACCATTCTTCCTCTCGCACGACCAGCACCGCATGACGTGCGTATGATACAAGGGAAGTCCTTGAACGTTTCCGCTTCTGCCCAAGGTCAGAGAAGAGATCACAATTTCTGGCCTTTGCGAATCTTCCACGAACGGACACAAAGCCAGGTGATCCAACCCACGATTTCTTCATATCGATGTGCTTCGGAATTTGCTCTGAGAACAGGCACAAGAATGTCGGGGTCGAAACTTGGCCCGTCCCTGTGTTGCCCGACCGTCATAATACGGCGGCGACCCCGATGCCGTAACGCGGATATTCCTAAAGTGGGTTGACACGCTTGTTTTGGTTTATTGACTCCCTCATTTCATTTTGTTAGCCTCACGACCCGCCGCGTTACTGCCGATAGAGAAGACGAGAAGAGTTAGGTAACATCCTTGGCATCCAATCCCGAAAGGAGTTCCGATGGCTAGCGTAACTGCCTCCCCAGAATTGCTTGCTGCATTGCAGAACAAAGCTGCGCAGCTCCGAATCGAGAGCGTTCGTGCGACGAGCGAAGCTGGGAGCGGACATCCATCCAGTTGCTGTTCCGCCGCTGATATTGTTGCGGCTCTTTTTTTCTCTGTCATGCGATACGACCCGAAAAATCCGAAAGCCTACAATAGCGATCGGTTTGTGCTGTCAAAAGGCCATGCTGCGCCCTTGCTTTATGCGGCTTGGGCTGAAGCCGGTCTCTTTCCTAAGAGCGAACTTCTCAAGCTCCGAACGCTGACGTCCGATCTTGAAGGCCACCCAACTCCTCGCTTATCTTTCGTGGACATGGCCACTGGCTCACTCGGGCAAGGGCTGCCTGTTGGTATCGGCATCGCTCTGAATGCAAAATTCGTCGACAAACTGGATCACCGAACCTTTGTCTTGATGGGCGATGGAGAATCCGTCGAGGGATCGGTATGGGAAGCGGCTGAAGTCGCGCGCCATCATGGTTTGGATAATCTCTGCGCGATTATCGATGTCAATCGACTCGGTCAAAGCGATCCCACCATGCTGCAACACGACATGGAGGGATATCGCTCCCGATGGGCCGGCTTTGGCTGGCAGGCGCTGGTGATTGATGGGCACGATCTTTCAGCGTTACTCGCAGCATTCGATACCGCTGCAAGCACCAAAGGCAAACCGACGGTTCTTCTCGCCAAAACGTTTAAGGGCAAGGGTATCTCCTTTATGGAAAACCATCCTGGCTGGCATGGGAAGCCGGTCGCCAAAGGAGAAGAAACCCAAAAGGCGATCGGTGAGTTGACCAAGCAGTTGAGGCCCAGTAGCACCGCCATATCAATGAAGAAACCATCGACGCCGGCTCAGGCGCTTTCGGCGATCCATCCTCTCCCGCCTTCGCCCTACAAAGTAGGCGAGACTGCCGCGACGCGCGAAGCGTTCGGCGTTGCCCTGGAAGCGCTTGGCGCAGTGAACCCACTGGTTGTGGGCCTCGATGCGGACGTCAAGAATTCGACCTACACGGACAAGTTCGGCAAGAAATTTCCCAACCGATTTTTCGAGAATTTCATCGCCGAGCAAAACATGGTTGGGGCGGCAGCCGGCCTCGCGGCTTGCGGCAAAGTCCCGTTCGTGGCGACATTTGCCTGTTTCCTCGCCAGGGCATACGATTTCATTCGTATGGCTGCCATCAGCGGCTCGAACATCAAACTCGTCGGGACACACGTCGGCGTAAGCATCGGGGAAGACGGTCCCTCTCAAATGGGGTTGGAAGATATTGCGATGATGGCTGCGCAACCGGGCGTGACCGTGTTGTATCCGTCCGATGCAACCTGTACGTATCGGCTCGTCGAAATGGCTGCTACGCACAAAGGGATGGTCTACATTCGGGCCGGTCGCCCAAAGTCTCCGGTCCTATACGGGCCAGATGAAACGTTCCAGATCGGCGGATCGAAAGTTATCCGTCAACACGCATCGGATATCCTCACGATCGTCGCCGCCGGCGTCACGCTGTTCGAAGCCCTGAAGGCGTATGACATATTGAAAGCTGCCGGCGTCTCCGTGCGAATCGTCGATCTCTATAGTGTCGTTCCCATCGACCGTACCACATTGCTGGACAGTGCCAGGGCCACGCAGGGGCGCATCCTCACCGTTGAAGATCATTATGCACACGGTGGACTTGGGGATGCGGTGCTCAGCGCGGTTGGATCCGAAGGTATCAAAGTGCATAAACTTGCGGTTCGCACGATCCCACACAGCGGGAAGCCTGACGAACTCATCGACCATTTTGGCATCGGAGCACGATCTATTGTCGAAGCTGCGAAGCACATCACAAAATAAGCCATCATGTACTGCCCGGTTCGTGTGAGTTTAGACGGCGTTCACTTTCTGAACGTCCCTGGTAGGGTTGACGTGCCATTGTATGCTTCAGCGACTGACCGAAGCCCACTATGGCTACCGCATTTTTCAAGATGGCAGACTTGACCGAGCACCTCCATGTCATTGATGTACTTTTCATAGGTTGTCCCTTGAGGCGCATGATACTTGGGCGCTGTATGGGCCGCTTCCTGCGATGCGCACCACATCCCCAGCAGTCTGGCCTGCAGAGCCTTCTTCGTCCACGTATCCGACCGCGCCCCGCTATCGAGTTTGACGGGCCAGTCGGTATCCGGGGTCTCTACAACAGCACCATGCCTAGCGCCGCATCTACGGGCACTGCCCGTTCCTATGGGCGTTCAAAGCGTCGATCCTGAGCCCAGCTCCCTCGGTTTCTACGTGGCCACTCCACCGCCGAAACACCTTCTCGGTGATCCCCTAACCTCTCCCTCAGTTTCCCCCATCTATGAGTCCTTGTCATTGTTACTCGTACAGATCCTTAAGCCGCATCTGTCTTACCTCTTGTCGTACCCTCGGACGTGTCCTAGTGGCCCTCCTTGAGGCGCTACTCTAAACCGGACAGATGATGTGCTATCTACAGCCAGCTTTTTGTATCTTGACAATGAGGTACACGTAAGGCATTGTGTGGACCGCGTTTGCTAGGGGAGGCCCTCTTTTCATTGACCGCGGTGTCGGGTATTATATTGTAGCTGCATGCGCCCCATACGAGTCATACCCAACGTCGGTGGCACAATCGAACTCGCTCTATCAGCGACTAGGTAGCAGACCGTCCAATTCAAGCCATCATGGATATGGATAATGGTTGTGAGTCGAGAGCAGCGATGATAGCCGTGTCAGACCGGGGGAGAACCATGCAGCTACGGCAGCTTGGGCTTGAAGGTCTGCGTATCGAACATGGGCATTATCAGCGCCGAGTTTGAACGCTGGTCGGCAAGCGGGAGCGATGCGAGTTATTATTTGTGTTGAGCCCCATGAGGTAAGGCATCGTTGAGAGAGGATAATCACCATCAGAAAAGGAGGTGCGAATGACGACGAGGAAGGTCGGGATATCGGTCGTGGGGATGGTATCTGTCCTGATTCTTTCAGGAGGGATGGCGTACTCTGAGGAACCAGTGCCATTGCCACCAGTTCCGGCCGAATATGCCGGCAAACATATGCCGGCTGGCGGGTGGACGGATCCTAAGGCCATTGAGGAGGGGGGGAAGATTTACACCGGTGAAGTCAACCCACTCATCAATTGCGGCAGCTGCCACGGCAAAGACGGTAAACCGGTGAAAAAGGGAGCGCGAGATCTTCGTGACCAGAACAACACTGGCCGTTTCTCGGACAGCTTCTGGTTCTGGCGAATCTCGGAAGGTGTCCCAAAGACGAAAATGAAGTCCTGGAAAGCTCTCCTGTCAGAGGAGCAGATCTGGCAGGTTATGGCATACGAGCATCAGTTCTCGCACGGGGGTAAACCAGCCGAACATACGGATTATAAGCCTTGAACAGGATGCAAGCTCGAATGCCCTGAGTAGGGCTGAAATCGTTCAATATGTGCCAAGTCGATGTTAGAAGAAACCGTCAGAGCAATCGAATATCACAGGAGGTCCCATGTCAAAGAGTTTTTCGCGTAGCGTGCGTAATGCCGCATTGATCAGTGCAGTTATCGCTGCTCCCTGCCTTGCCATCAATCCCGTGGCTGTGTCGGCGGCGGAGACCGTCAAGGCTGTCATATCAACGGCGCCCAATGTTCCTCCTCCTATCACACGAACAGCGCCTGCCCACCTCGTGGTTGAACTTGAAGCCGCCGAGTGGGAGGGTAAACTTAGCGATGATAACAATTATAGATTCTGGGGTTTTGGACCCCCAGGAGGGCCTTATACCGTACCAGGGCCCATGATTCGAGTAATGGTGGGGGATACGGTTGAAATCCATTTGAAGAACAAGAAGGACAGCAAGGAAAGTCACAACATTGACTTTCACGCGGTCACTGGACCGGGTGGCGGGGCAGCAAGCCTCAATACCGAGCCAGGGGAGGAAAGCAAGTTACGGTTTAAGGCCCTCAATGCTGGTCTCTATTTCTATCACTGTGCCACCGCGTCTCCATCCATTCCTGAACACATTGCGAATGGCATGTACGGCGGGATCTTAGTTGAGCCGGTTGGTGGGCTTAAGAAAGTAGAAAAAGAATATTATGTCGTGCAGAGCGAGTTTTACACCAAGCCCGGTAAGAAGGGTGATACCTTGGAGTTTTCGTTCGAGAATGGGTTAATGGAGCACCCGTCACATGTGGTGTTTAATGGCATGGCTGGCGCGCTTGTCAAAAATCCTCTGACAGCCAAGGTCGGCGACACCATTCGGATGTTCTATATCAATGCCGGACCCAACCTGGTCGCCTCGTGGCACGTTATCGGCGAGATATTTGACAGGGTGTACCCCGAGGGTTCCTTGATTACGCCTCCATTGCAGAACCTCCAAACCACCGTCGTGCCAGCGGGTGGTTCTTCCATGGCAGAATTTAAGGTCGAAGTGCCTGGAACCTATATCAATGTGGACCATGCAATCTTCCGTATCGCAAAAGGCGCCGTTGGCCTGATAAAGGTAGAGGGTCCAGAGCAACCGGACATCTACAAAAATCTCCTGAAGTAATCTGGAGGAGATTGAACCGCTGTGATCTCAAAACACAGGGTGTAAAATCTGTAGTGGTCAGGATGTCATGGTTCTGATGATCATGACGAAATAACACGATCATCGAAAGGGAGAGGCAAAAGCCTCTCCCTTTTCGTTTTAAGATGGGCTGTAGAGATTAAAGGAATTAGAACAATAGCACAGTGAATTGAAGAATCGCAGGGATTGCCGCGACTGTGTTGAGCGGGGGGACTCTGATGTCTATGATCGCATTGGCCAAAAGAGCCTGGCGATTTCTTGAGCCAGGCTTCCTTGTCGGCAAGCAAAGGAGCCAGAGAAGTCTTCGCTGTTAACTGGTGTGCGACGATCCGTAATCGCCTGGATTGAGGATTTACATAGGCATTGACCAGGACAAGCTACCTGCCAATATCGCAGCACAAGCAGCACTCTTCCTAGCTCGCGTGGGTCAGTTTTTCCTGAACATGCCTCACGTTACGATGCCAGCCGTGGGCGTGGTCACCAAGTTCAATCTCCATCAACCTAAAAACGGCAGTCGAGCATTCAGATTGAGTCGGATTGTGCGATTAGAGGGACAGACGGATCAGCAGTCGCGCGCATGGATGTGGCGAACGCACGGGCGAGGATGGCTCGTAGCCGCTGCGCGTCGGTCCACTGCTCCGCAGTGGCTTTCAGTGAACGCAGGAAGCCCGCTACGCGTGTCAGAACGGGCTTGTATGGCAAGCCTGCTTGGCGTGCGTGCTGGTGATGGTCAGGCCGCGTCTGTCCGGCGTGCCGCGTGTGCGTGGCCACGCCGTGCAGCAATAGCGGTCGACTGGAGATCGCCTCGAAGTGCTTGTGCGAGTGGGCGAGCCTGACAAACAGCGTCCACCAATTGTAGACCAGCGCCACCATCCGTGCCATGAGCCGGCAGCGCGCAAGATCCTGCGTGGTGAAGCCGCCCCATCCCCATTGATTCTTCAGCTCGTCGAAGTTGTTTTCGGCATCGGCCCGGTCACGATAGAGCTGGGCCAGCGTGAGGATCTCGTGCTCGGTCGAGGTGACCAGCACGGCATACTCGTAGCGCGTGGTTTGCACGTCGCTCTCAATGAAGCCGAACAGTTCCTGATCGTCGTCCTTCCCGGTGTGCAGCATCTCGCCCGTGAATGTCCTGCGCAGCATGATGACGCGCCGTGTCCGGCTCCATCCTGGGACGGTGTCGAGGGCCCGCTGATGCTGTCAGCCTTGTCCCGCCTCTTCCCACTCGTTGGAGCGGAAGAGCGACTTGATGAGGCCCTTCACGTTTTTCGTCAATCGCAGTTTAGTCAGGTACGGTTGGTCGCGGGCCTCGGCCTCGCGCAGCACCGACTCGCTGTCATAGGCCACGTCACCACGCAGCAAGGCGGGGCGCGCCTCCTTCGGCAATGAATCCAGCCACGCCCATATCCCTGGCATGCTGTGCATCGGTGCCGTCTCGTTGCCCGACAGCACTTCCACCGCCAATGCCAGCCGGGTGTTCGCCATCAACGCGCTGTGATAGCTGTGCGACGGTCGTCCCGGTTTCTTCGGGTTGTAGCCCACCACCGCGCCTTCCTGCTTGCCGTACAGGCACTTCACCATCGCATCCAGATCCAGAATCCACGGCATGGGCAGCAACGGCCGCGTCGTCGTCGCCAGGTGCCTGTCGAGCCAGGCCACGCCCGACGATTCGTCCATCCGTGCGAGCGCGCGTCGCGCCGTATCCTCCGAGACGAGTTTCGCGACGCCCAACAGCTCGGGGTGGATGCCGTCATGGCGAATCGCCGTGATATGCGCGTAGCGGTGGTGTCTCGCGAGGATCGACAGCAGCAAGGTGGCCAGCACCGCTCGCTTGTCAGACGCGTGGTTGCTGTGGTAGGCCAGCGGGCAATCCGCGACCCAGGCCTCGAACAGGCCGCTCACCTTGAGGAACTCGATGAAGAACGGTAGCTGTCCGAGCGGGGTCACGGCCGCGGCTGGATCCCACTCAACATGGATTCGCCCCCCGAACGTATCGAGCGTAATCGCCCCGTTGGAGTGCGCTAATGCCTTACGTTTCGCTTCACCCATCGGGTGACTCCTTCAGTGCCCATACATAC
>DATHTZ010000030.1:0-9603 GCA_035462675.1 Nitrospiraceae bacterium
ACCCACACCCACACCCACACCCACACCCTCACCCACCCAACCCTGGCACCCCAAGACGCGCCTTATCCCAAGCAAGGCCATAGCTCTGCGGCTGCCCCACGTTTTACGACATTTCACGCCCCACATTTCCGGTTCCTGAGAGCGAAGCGAGAACGCCGCTGGCGGAGTTTTTCAGCATCCTGCTATGTTCCGACTCGCTCCACAATCACCACACGTTCAAGTCCGGCTTCGTCGTAGACAAGCCGGTGAAATCGATATCCCGGTGTCTGCTCGACAATCCGGCGCATCGCACGAGCTTGGCCGGCGCCAATTTCCATAAGCAGCGCGCCGCCGGGAGACAAATATCGACCAGATTCCTGTAATAAACGTTCGTGCAACTCCGTCCCCAGAGGCCCTGCTACCAGCGCCCCGCGCGGCTCAAACAGCCGCACTTCCGGCTGGAGTGTTGTCCAATCGACCTCAGCAATATAGGGAGGGTTCGAGACGATGACGTCAATGCGGCCTTCTAGTTCTTGCTCCGCCAACGGCCGAAGTAAGTCACCCGCAAGCCATGTGATGCACGCGCCTACTCCATGGCGGGTGGCATTCTGCCTGGCAACATCGATGGAGAGGCTCGATAGGTCGATGGCGATCACTCGCGTACAAGGTCTCAGGCGCGCGATGGCCACCGCAATGCACCCGGACCCCGTGCATACATCAACAATAGTGGCCTTCCGCCCGGCGGAAATCCGTTGCGCGACATACTCGACTAGCAGCTCTGTCTCCGGCCTCGGGATAAACACCGCCGGGTTCACGTGAAATTCCAGCCCGCAAAATTCCTGGGTCCCCAAAATATATTGTAAGGGCTCTCGACCGGCCCGCCGCTTGACCAACCCTCTCGTTACCACCAGCTCTGCAGGAGACAGCAATCGGTCTCGATCGGTTACTATTTGATGAGCAGGAAGCCGGAGCACGTGCTCCATGATCCACAACACTTCCTGCTCCGCGCTCTCGACCCCTGCCTGCTCCAGCAACCGCCGCGCTTCGGTGATCACCTCACCGAGCGTCGCCTGGCCGGTTGACTGAGGAATGGGGGCAACCGCGTCCATGTTACGCCGCTCCTACTTCTTGCTGACGTTGAGCCTTCAGGGCCTGAACGAGTTCACCGAGGTCGCCTTCGAGCACCTGCTCCAACTTATGTAAGGTCACACCAACACGGTGATCCGTTACACGATTTTGGGGGAAATTGTAGGTGCGAATCTTCTCGCTTCGCTCACCCGTGCCCACTTGAGCCTTGCGATTCTGGGCGATTTCCGCTTCCTGCCTCTCCCGCTCCGCCTCGACGATTCTGGCCCGCAGAGTCCGCATCGCCTTGGTGCGATTTTTCAGCTGTGACCGTTCGTCCTGGCAACTTACGACGACACCGGTCGGAATATGGGTGATCCGCACCGCTGACTTTGTCGTATTGACGCTCTGGCCTCCGGCACCGGATGAGCAAAAGGTGTCGATCCGGAGATCCATGGGATCGATCTGTACATCCACTTCGTCCACCTCAGGCATGACGGCGACCGTGACGGTCGACGTATGAATCCTGCCACTGGCTTCAGTGACGGGAACACGCTGCACTCGGTGGACCCCAGCCTCGAATTTGAAATGACTATAGGCACCCTTGCCTTCGATCAGCGCAACGACCCCCTTATAACCTCCTCCTGTGGTTTCTGCTGCTTCGACCATATCCACCTTGAACCCTTTGATCTCTGCGTATTTGCTGTACATGCGGAATAAGTCTCCGGCAAAAAGCGCCGCCTCGTCTCCGCCTGTCCCGGCGCGGATTTCGAGAAGCAGACTCCTCTCATCTCTCGGGTCTTTGGGAATCAGCCACTCTTGGGCCTGCTGTTCGAGTTCGTGCTGCTGGCCTTCGAGTGCGGCACTCTCCTCCATGGCCATTTTATGCAATTCTGCTCCGGCCATGGGGTCTGCAAGGATTTGCGCGGCTTCCTCCAGCTGTCTTGCGTTGTTTCGATAGGTGGCAAGAAGCTTGGCTGCAGGTTCGATATCCGTCCGTTCCTTATTGACTTTGTGTAGCTGCGAGGGCTGGCTCATCATGGACGGATCCATGAGCTGATTCGTCAATTCATCGTACCGAGTCGCCAGTACTTCCCACTTTTTCAGCAGCACTGCTTCCATAGCCCCGTTTCCTTCAAATTCGCGACCAACGCCTTCCCCTTCCACACAAAAACAAAGAGACCCTGCCCCTCAGCGAAGCAGGGTCCCTCATATGACCTCTTCTCGAGCTACTTGTCTTTCTTCGCGTACTTCTTCTTGAATCGTTCAACGCGCCCTTCGGTATCGATAATCTTCTGCGTCCCCGTAAAAAATGGATGGCAATTTGAACAGATATCGACATTGATATCGCCGCCCGTCGAACGGGTCTTATATTTGTTGCCGCAGGCGCAATGCACAGCGACTTCCCGATACACGGGATGGATACCCTTCTTCATAATTCACACTCCCCCGACGTCACAATCATTAGCCTTCGCCCATTCGAAGGCCCGCCACTGTACCTTGTCTCAGCGACCAGATACAAGACGGATATTATCGATTCATTGACTGCAGAAATTCCTGATTGGTCTTGGTGCCATGCAGCTTGTCCATGAGAAACTCCATGGCTTCCATTGTCCCGAGAGGACTCAACACCTTGCGCAAAATCCACATCTTGTTGAGCCGATCCTTGTCCACCAGCAATTCTTCTTTTCTTGTCCCGGACTGACTGATATCGATGGCCGGGAAGAGCCGTTTGTCGGCCAGACGGCGATCAAGATGGACTTCCATGTTGCCGGTCCCTTTGAACTCTTCAAAAATCACATCGTCCATCCGACTGCCGGTATCGACAAGCGCGGTCGCCATGATGGTGAGACTGCCGCCGTTTTCGATGTTACGGGCCGCCCCAAAGAACCGCTTAGGACGCTGGAGCGCATTCGAATCCAATCCTCCCGACAGCACCTTACCGCTCGGAGGCGCAATGGTATTGTAGGCACGCGCCAGACGGGTAATGCTATCCAGCAACACGACGACATCTTTCTTATGTTCAACCAGCCGCTTGGCCTTTTCGAGTACCATTTCAGCCACTTGGGCGTGGCGTTGGGCGGGCTCATCGAAGGTAGAACTGATGACTTCAGCCTTCACCTGCCGCTGCCAATCGGTAACTTCCTCTGGCCGCTCGTCGATGAGCAACACGATCAAGGTCACTTCTTTGTGGTTTTTCAGAATGGCCCGAGCAATGGCCTGCAGTAACATCGTTTTCCCGGTTCGGGGAGCCGCGACGATCAACCCACGTTGGCCTTTGCCGATCGGGGTCGTGAGATCCATTACGCGGGTGCAATATTCTTCACGATCGAACTCGAGGACCAGACGTTCTTCCGGATAGAGCGGCGTCAGGTTGTCGAAGAGAATCTTGTCGCGAGACACTTCGGGGTCTTCGTAATTGACCTTTTCAACCTTGAGCAGCGCGAAATACCGTTCGCTTTCTTTCGGCGGACGAATTTGGCCGGAGACAATGTCGCCGGTGCGCAAATTGAAACGCCGGATTTGGGAGGGCGAGATATAGATGTCGTCAGGACCGGGAAGATAGTTTGAATCGGGAGCGCGCAGAAATCCGAACCCGTCCGGGAGCGTTTCAAGTACGCCTTCGCCGAAGACCACGCCGTTATTCGCGGTCTGCGCCTGCAGAATCGCAAAAATCAATTCCTGCTTTCGCAGCGTGGGTGCGCCGTCGATTTTTAGATCGCGCGCCACCTCATTGAGATCGGCGATGGACTTCTGCTTCAACTCCGCCAGATGCATAACCTCCCCCTTCGTTTGTGCCATGAATATCCTCTCAAGCCCCAAGCTGCGTCGTTATCGGCAGCGATCGCACATGGTGAACCATGGGAAATTGTCCACGAACTAAATAATAGCGTTAAAAATGGTAAAGCGTTGATGATTGTGTCGTGTCTATCGACTAAAAGAGGACGGCCCGTGAGGGACTGATCTATTTTTGCGCTTGCTATTCAGGGTACGACTCTGTCTCATGGTCGCGGATGACTGTTGCAGGCTGGAACTCATGCGTCGCTGATTTGCCTCTGTCCCTTGAGCAATTTTGGCTTTATCGAGATGCGCCCCGGAAGTCTTGTGTGGTGGAGATATTATATTGTGAATCGAGCTGAGATAGATCGTAGAGGAATCATAACGCGAGCGTGGCTCCTTGTCAACAGGGATATCTCTTCTTCACACTAACCACTTCTCTCTGAGCCAGTCCAGCCCGAGAGACCCCCTTCTATCCTTCGACACAACGGCTTACTCCGACGCCTACCGGTTGCAGCACAAAAGCGTGATGTGCTAAATGAGGAACTTCGCGGAGGCACAGCATGGAGCACGATGACGGGCAGGGACCGCAGGAGCGAATATTTACGTTGTCCGAGGCCAATCGCCTCATCCCCCAGCTCAATTCCAAGTTGACATTGATCCAGCAAGCCAAGGGCGTCTTGTCACGCACGAAAGAAGATATCGAGAAAGCCAGCGCCCAGGCCGAATATGGAGGGGGTAGTACCGTTGGACACCTCTACATCTTGGGTTTGCAACAAGTCAGCGCCAATCTTCAGGCGATTCAGGAACTCGGCATCCTGGTGAAGGACTTGGATCTCGGCCTCTGTGACTTCCCCCATCTCCGTGATGGCCGAGTGGTCTATCTATGCTGGAAGTTCGGAGAACAAGAAATTCGGTGGTGGCATGAAACAACCACTGGCTATAAAGATCGCTGCCCGCTAGAGGGCCTAGCCTGAAGTCGGCATCCTAGCCCGCGTGATTCATGAGCGCTTCTGTTGGCTGTTGCAATCCCCAACCCGCAGCTCTTGCGCGTAAAGCATCGCTCATGAAGCGCAGGACGGCAAGACTATGCATGATCGTCGCATGCGACCTACGAGACACGCTTCACAAGAAACACGCTTTCTGGGTATTTCGCGACGAACCGCCATGAATCATGCGGGCTAATCCTCAACCTTCGAGACATTTATGAAATTCGTCATACTCGGATTCGACGGTCCCGACGGAGAGGCCAAGCGAAAAATCTATCGGCCTGCGCATCTCGCCAATATGGAACCCCTCGATGCACAAGGCCGGGTCGTGCTAGCTGGTCCACTAACGGATAAGACAGGGAGCCTTATCGTCATCGAAGCAGACTCGCTGGAAGAGGCGCAACGGTTTGCTCGAGAAGACCCCTATACCGTCCATGGTGTATTTGAACGGGTCGATGTCCATCCATTTATTCAAGTCTTTCCGAAAAAACAGTAGCCGAAGTCTGTCGCTCCACTCCTTAGGCCCCTAGTCCATTTACCATATTTGGTTGCATTGCCCCTTCAGCCATCGCGCGGTATAGTTACCCGGATGGAACTGTATTGGCGATTGTTCTGTCCCTCCCTTTTCACACTCTTACTATGGGTCTCCCCTGCTTTCAGCGCCTCCACGAAAACCGTCATCGCAGATGGCCAATATGTCATGGCCGATGGCGACACCTTAGCCAGCGCAGAAGAAAAGGTCCTCCAACGAGCCCAACGAAACGCGGTGGAAGAAGCTGGCATCTATCTAGAATCTACATTCCTCGATGTGGAAAAAGAATCTGGCGGGAGAAGCACGCAAACCAGTTCGCTGGAAATCAGAACGATTGCCGCCGCTGTCACGGAAACGGAAATCCTCGAATCCAGGCGCTCCTTCGAGCTGGGCCGTCCCGTCTTCTTCGTGCGCATTCGTGCAACGGTTAATATGAGCAGTCTGGCGGAGGCGATACGCCGACTTCAATCCGACCAGCAGCTCGCCCAACATTTTCGACAGCTCCAGCAGGAAAATCACCAATTGCGCTCGCAACTGCAGGAGCTTCAACGGCAGCCGGTCGGCGTCCGAATGCTGGCAATCGATCCGAGCGGAAAGTCCGCCTCACATCAACAACGAGCACGCGCGATACTCGAAACTGTTTTCCATACATCGAATCTGCGGGACAAGATCCAGCTCAGCACCGACGCCGCGATCCTTGACGATCGCTACGTCGATCCACTCATTGTGCGAGGACAAACCTATCTCCGACTCGTCTCACTGGCGTTTTCCCAACAGGCTCAGGCCTTGGACTATGCGGACTATCTGGACAAAGCCAAGGTAGACTTCGATCGCGCCATCGCACTCGACGCCAAGAATGTATGGGCATGGGTTGGGAAAGGAGATGTACTCGCATGGCTGAAACGACTAGACGAGGCTGCAGCTGCATACGAACAAGCCCTCGAGATCGATCCGTTTGCCGACATCGCTCGCCAGCCCCTCATCGGCGTATACACGACACAAGCTCGCCGTCAGGCGGACGCCAAGTCTTGGCATCAGGCTTTGGCTACACTGAAGAAACTCCTCAACGCCCAAACGCCTGACAGTTGGATCCCCTATCAAAAAGAGGCCTATGCATTACGGAGCGAGATTTACCTTAAGCTGAATCAGCCGGATCAGGCGATTGAAGATCTGTCCACTGTTATTCGGGTCGACCCCACCAATGCTGCCGCCCTGGTGACTAGAGCAAAGCTGTACCGAGAACGATTACAGGGTCGGCTGGCTAAGGACGACCTTGAACGAGCCTGCGTTCTCGGATCCGTTTCAGCCTGTGAGCAATTGCCGTAGCCCGTGCAACATAATGATTTCTTGCTATTATTTCCTGCACGAGCGAACCAGCCTTTTTCAGCCTAACTACTACCGATTGGTTTGACAGACTGAATAGGCCGCCTCTATAATGCACACTCCTAAAAATATCGGCTTAGGTGGCGTTACTGGGGCTGCCTCTTGGCAGAGCCAGAATCTGAGGACAAAAGGCCTAAGCTCCCCTCGTTCAATGGCCCCAAATTTCTCAGTGTTGGGCCTTCTGTGAGGTTGCAGGGAACGTGGAAAAAGCTTAGAGTGGGAAGGCTTAGATTGTCAGAAAGTCTGTGGAGTTTGTTCTTTAACCCCTTGCCGGAGAGTACGCTGTAATGACTCAGTATCGTGTCCTTCCAGGCCCGGAACATTTTCTTCCTCCATCGGCTGCCAGCATGGGCATTTGCTTGCCAAACCCTGGCGAAGCTCACATAAACGGCGTGATAGTCCCAGAGGAAAAAGCTTACGAGGAAGCGGCGAAACAATTCCTCATGGCCAAAGTGCCGACCCTCTTCCCTGGCCCGCTAGTCTTGTGGGCCTGGAACGAGAAGGCGGCCAAGAAGGCCACGGCCATCCGCCACTTGTACAACACGCTCAAAGAATGCGTGCAGCCCGGGCAAACGCCCATGCTGATCCCGATGCCGGACTACCGCCCCAAGTACCCCAAAATCAATCCTGAAGTCGAGATCAATCCCAACCACCCGAATCTGACTATCTGGCACAATAAAATCGATTGCTGTATGTTCATCGGGGTCCACTGCCATCAAGCCAATTTGTCGCTCAAAATCATTCGGGGCGGCACGTCCTGCTACACGATTGCCATGTGCGCTCAAGCAGGTCATGAAGATGCGATGCTTTCGTTCCGCGACGCATCGGTTGAAAAAATCATGAAACTGGCCGATACCGTAAAAAGATTAAAAGGGACGGTTAACCCACGGCTGACATCAGCCAAGAGCGGAGCCTCAAACTAAGCGACAACGCTTGAGGTTCTGAAGACAGTGAAAGGAGCCTGAATCATGGCAGACACACACTCAGTCATCGGTACAAAAAATAAAAAAGGGCAGACCTTTACCGATACCTGGAAGATGATGAACGAAGCCCCACGCACGCCGTCGTTCTATACGGGCAGCGAGGTCATCAAGGAAGCGCTCCGGCGGGCCAGCTGCGACGTGATGATCGCGTATCCGATTACCCCGCAGAGCGAAGCGGCCGCCTTGATCGGCGAGCTCTTTGCCGAGGGTTACATCGGCGACTATTTCCGCGGTGAGAGCGAATTTGCCGTCATGTCGCAATGCGCAGGAGCGGCCTTCGGCGGGGCTCGGGTATTTACGACGACCGCGGGACCCGGCACGATGCGCGCGATGGAGAACTTTCCGATGTGGTCTGGTGCGCGGTTGCCGATTCAGATGATTGTCACTTGCCGCGGCATCAACTCACCGTTGTCGATTCAGCCTGACACGCTTGAGATTGCCTATCTTTTGAATACCGGCATGCTCGTCTGGCATGCAGAAACCGCACAGGACTTCTTCGATTGGATCCTCAAAGGTTACATGGTGTCGGAAGAACCTGACGTGCACCTCCCCTTGGCACTGTGCTGCGACGGATTTTTCGTGACGCATACCAAGGACGTCGTCAATCTCACCCCGGCCGACATGTGTCTTCCACCCTACGACCCCTACCGCTCCCCCGTGCCCTGCATGGACATGGAATGTCCGCCGGTTCGGATGATGCGCGATCCGTTTGTCATGAAGAGCAACTACATCAGCTATGCCACCCACGCTTCCTGGCAACAGGAAGTCTGGGCAGCAGTGGAGCGATCACGCAAACACACGATCAAGTGGATAAACGGGTTGATCGAGACGGAAAATACCGATGCCGAGGTCCTCATCGTTGCCTCCGGTACGGCGGTGTCGCAGGGTCGTGAGGCCATCCGGCTCCTCGATGACGAAGGTATCCGCTGCGGCCTGGTAAAGATCAAGTCCTTGCGGCCCTGGCCAGGCGAGGAAATCCGTGAAGCCACAAAAAACGCCAAACACATTATCGTCCCGGAATTCAACGTGACCGGGTGGCTGGCAAAAGAAATTAGAGCCACCATCCCGAATAGCGAACGTGTGAACGCCGGCCCGCGTGTCTGCGGCGGCATGACGATGCCACCGGAAATTATTGTCTCCGAAATCAAGAACCTGCTCGGCATGCGCACCATGTCGTTAGCCGGTCGCGGCAGTTGATCGCACCTACACGGCAAGCACGAAACGACCTGAATACGACGCACTACTGAGGAGGCCAACATGAGCAAGGAACGTATCAAGATTTCTGAAGACCTGTACGACATCATGCCGTCCGACTATCAAGACCTGGTCAAGAGCGCGACCTACGGCAAGGAAGACCGGGGCTGGAAGGATATCGGCAACAGTAAAGAACTAATCGAGCAACACTCCCTCTGCGCTGGCTGCCCTGAATCCATGGCCTTCCGCTACATTCTGGCCTCATTACCGAATCCCGAAGACACCGTGATGGTTGGTTCCACCGGCTGCACCAGCTTGGTGTTCCCCATGGTAGCCGTGCACAACATTCATTCCCTTTTCGGCAACCAAAATGCCATTGCCTCCGGCCTAAAGCGCGCCTTGAGCGTCCGTTTCCCAGGCCGTACGAAAGACGTGGTCGTGCTGGCCGGCGACGGCGCCACCGTCGATATTGGCCTCGATATGACGCTGCAAGCCTGGTTCCGCCAGGAAAAGTTCACCACGATTTGCTTCGACAATGAACTGTACGCCAACACCGGCGGTCAGGAGAGCGGCCTGATGCAGAAGGGATTCGTCGCCAAGATGGCGCCTGTCGGGAAACTTTTCGACAAGGTCCGTCTGCCTGAAATCGCGCGCGAGTCAGGCTGCCACTACGTAGTCCAATGCACCGTCAGCAAACCAT
>DATHTZ010000031.1:0-2460 GCA_035462675.1 Nitrospiraceae bacterium
CGCGCGGTCGCGGACTCCCCTCGTTGGACGCGCGCAGTTGGGATCATCCCAGCCACCCCTTAAAGCGATAGGTACTCCGGCCTTGCCTGGGACAAGGCGCGTCCCTGGGCGAAGAGGCTGTCCCGGCAGACTCAGGGCGAGCGGGTGAATTAACCGCCAGGGTTGGGCGGGTGAGAAGTCTGGCCATTTTGAGCATCCTGCTGGTTATTCTGCCACACATGCGTAATATCACAACGGGCATTGCACAAAATCCGAGTTTTTCCGCAGTCTGCTAGAGTGTATGGCACACATGCGCTCCCTTCACTGAGGATTTCACTCCATGCCGGAACTACCGGAAGCCGAAGTCGTGGCTCAACAGATACGGGCTTATCTCCTCGGTGCGCAGCTCAACGACTGTTGGGTCGGACGAGCGGATATCGTTCGAGAAGGGTTGCCCACAATCTCGTGGTACCACGGAGCTGTTGTGAAAGAGGTGGAGCGATATGGCAAGAGTGTCGCGCTAGGCTTTCAGAAAGAAAGCGAACTCAGATATGTCGTCGCGGAACTGGGCATGACAGGCCTCCTGCTCTTTCGCGCGACGCAGACGAAACACCCACAGCATGTGCATGTTCGCATGTCGTTCACAGGGGGCCGTGAATCAGAACTGCGCTATTGGAATCCTCGCCGGTTCGGACGGTTGTCCCTACTCGATCAGGCAGGGCTCGACCGCTATCGCGCTCGCCGTTTCGGTGTTGATCCCCTCACGGTGCCGCACGATGAATTCGTCCGTCTCATGCAAGCCAGGCGTGGGCGGTTAAAGCCGCTCTTGATGCATCAGCAAGTGCTCGCGGGAATTGGGAATATTTATGCGAACGAAATCCTCTTTCGCACCAAGCTCCATCCGAATCGTGAGGTGAGTCGGTTGCGTAAGGCGACGATAGAGATGCTCTATGACGTCATGCAGACGGTGCTTCGAGAGGCAATTTCCTGTGGCGGGTCAAGCGTCAAGGATTTCTTTGCGCCGGACGGCACAGAAGGCCAATACAAGCGCCGCCATCTCGTGTATGGCAAAGAAGGTCAACTCTGCCCCAACCGCTGCGGACGAATAATCCGCCGCCTCCAAAGCGAACGTAGCTCGTTTGTGTGTCCAACTTGTCAAAGGAAGTCTAGCGTGTAACTAATGCCAAGGACGAATGAAAAGCATCTGTGGAACTGCCGGAATCGACAGTATGGTTGCCGCCTCATTTATTATAGGTATCGCTTTTGATTCAGCATGGATCGAAAAGCATTCAGTTGGACTAGCTCTCACACGACGTTAAAACTACGTAGACCCCCTCCCTCTCACGCCAGACCTACATATTGTGTCAGTACGAACTCATCAAGTTCTCGGAACATCTTGGTATGGCAAATGCCTTCTTAGTGGATATATCATCCGGAGGGTTGCTACTTACGCCGCAATTAATTAGCATCGGACAGTGTGCGTGCTGAAGGACCAGACCCATGCGGCTATCCGAGTTCTGCGCGCGACAGAGAGACGTCTGGCAAAGCGCTACTCGTACGTGAGGTGACGCAACTATCGGCGGAGACATGTGTCGGAGGATGACATGGTTCATCAAGACATCCGCATAGCTATTTTTCACAGCCATCGACTGTTCCGCGAAACACTTGCCATGACCCTATCCCTGCAGGAGGGAATAGCCGTCAGCTCTGAAGTGTCCAGCCTGGATCAGATACATGGAGATGGAGCGGAGTCAGCAGCTGATCTCTTCCTTATCGAATTGAGTCTTCCTCCGCAGAAATGTTTAGAGCAGGTCCGACTCATTCAGACAGTTGTTCCCGGTTGTAAGATTATTATGCTAGGGGTCCCGGACAACGACGAAGCTGTATTGGCCTGCATCGAAGTCGGCGGTGTGTCGGGATATGTGCTGGAGAACGGATCGTTCGAAGACGTGGTCACAAATATCCGGGCAGTGGTAGCTGGAGAATCTGTGTGCTCCCCTCGTGTCGCCAATCTCGTGTTTACAAGAGTGTCAGCGTTAGCTCGTCAAGTGAATGCCACATGGGCCAATCAGCCGCAGTCTCTCACACGCCGAGAGCAAGACATTATCGAGTCGATTGAGAAAGGCCTGTGTAACAAGGAAATCGCGGTTCGACTAGGAATTGAAGTTTCAACATTGAAGAATCACATCCATAACAGCATCGATAAACTCAAATTGCAGGACCGACGATCGGCGGTACGATACGTGAAAGAGCATGGCCTTACTGTCAATCATCACTGACCACCCACCGCAAACCTGACCTGTATCATCATCCGTGCGTTATCCCTGGTGCACACCTCCGAGCGTTTCTCTGCGTCCTCGCCTTCACACCTTGGCTCGATTGGGTCTAGATCTTCTTTATCCCGAGATCTAGATCCCCTTTAGATCTCACGGTCTATTGGCCTCTCCCACCGGTTCGTCTAGTGTGCACCCATTACCGGAC
>DATHTZ010000032.1:0-7305 GCA_035462675.1 Nitrospiraceae bacterium
CGTAATCCATTCGTCTTCCGCCTCTCGCGGCTCAATCCTGGTCAGCCGAGCCGCCGTACCGCTCTGCTCCAACTGCTGCATGATGGCACGCAACCGATGAGGCGACTCAGGGTGCCCGGCCCCCATGTCATGATCGAGATATGCAGGATGGTAAACAAGCCCCGTCTTACCCACAAGTGCTCCATTTTACTTCCCTGGCAGGACACTCACAATGGCTGCCCAGCAAGGCCGCAGCGAGCGAGATGCCGAGGAGGTACAAACCGCACTTCGTGTGAGCCGTTCGCCCTTTGAATGAATCTTGGCGAACAGAAAATCCCCTCCAGTACCTCCAACCTCCAAGCACCTTGCCCTCACGTTGAGGCGTTGAGCGACGTGAGAACGACGCTGGCAGGCTTTTCAGCGTCCTGCCGAATCGTAGCATGCAGGAAAGCACATAGACAACGAGCACTTGCCACTGCTATCGTTTCAATCCCGCATTATTCACGAGAGTTCGTGACGAAACCGCCGAGATGCCAACCGAGACGGGTGCGCGGAGCCGAGAAGAAGGGAAGCATACTTGAACAGTATGTTGACTGACTGAACGGCGAGCCCGCCCGCCGTAAGGCATGTCGCAGCGGCGTATCGGCGGTTGCAGTAGAAGTCTTCGTGAATAATGCGGGATAAAATTGGAGGATGAGATGCCAAATCGACGAATCGAACCGCTCAAAAAAGTCCTGGCGATTGACCCGAACGACGAGGTCGCCTGGTTTGGTCTCGGGAAGGCCTATATGGAAGATGCAAACTTCGAAGAAGCGGTCAAGGCCCTGCAACAATGCGTCACGGTGAAACCCACCTATTCAGCCGCCTACTACGCCTGGGCCCAATCACTCCACAAACTGGGTCGGATCGACGAGTGCCGAACCGTCTGCGCCACCGGCATCGAAGTCTCCACAAAAAACGGCGACGCGATGGTGACGAAGAATCTGGAGATGTTGAAAAACTCACTGCCTGGTGGCAAATAAGACGATGAGAGCCTTCTCCAGAATCAGAGTCCTTGGCTTCAGGATTTTCTTTGTTGTGCTGGTCATCACATTGCTCATTGGGAATGTTTACGCAGAACAACTTCCCGACACGGATTGGATGGCTTACTTCGGGGTCGAAGGAGCAGAACCCATGGAGTTCAAAATATCGACGATTGCTCCATTTGGACCTCAAGAATTCACACAACGCGTGAAACCAAAAGGAACTGTCACCATAGCGGGCAAAGAATAAAGGGAATCCGTCGTACTTCATGACTCAGGTTCATTTGCCAACAAAGTCATAAAGACCTTCATTCGCCTCTCGGATGACGGATTGTACCAGCGCCGAGATGATGGAAGTGAGGTCCGACTAGTTCCGCGGCCACTGACAGCTGGCCAAATCTGGGCAAACGGGAAAGAGACGTTCAAGTTTGAAGGAATTGAGGATTTTGAAACATTCAATACGACCGTTCCTGCTTGCCTGAAAATTACGGTCATATCCCAGGAAACCGGTGCGGACAGCACAGTAAAAGAAGGGAAAGACATCAAATACTACGAGCGTGGGAAAGGATTTATCTACAAAAGCGGGAACAATGGGTTTTTTGACGTTACAAAGATTTTGAGACAAGTACGCATCGTCGAAATAAAACCACTGACCGGGCTAAACTCCCTTATCCAACAAAATCAATCGTGCCGTCTCAGACATGAGTTATTTGTGTTCACCTGACCAATCAACCACACCCCACCCCTTTGAGTTCCCAAAGGTGAGGCTGGAGTCTAACGGTCTTTCTGGGTCTCCACCGTGGCATGTATCATCTCGACATCTACATCCAGAGCCTGCGTGCGTCAGACAGCGTGCGCTTTGCGCGCGAAAGAAGCTTCACGTTTCACGAACAACGTTCATCAGACCGGCTCCGCCCCTTCATCGTCATCATCGGTTGTGCGGCCAAGGGCTTCAGATTGACGCTTGGAGATTTCATCGTACACTTCATCGAGCCAACGGCTCGCGCAGCCAAGGATCTCCCTGACTAACGGTTCCGTTTGACCCGTGCGTTTGATGGTCCATTGGCAGACATATTCTAACAGTACATCCCGCTCGAATCGCTCCGACGATTGCATGGCCAGAGTAGTCATTTCACCCAGTCCAGTCTTGAGGATCTCGGCCACCGTATCGCGCCCATAAGACGTGCTGGCAGTGACATATTGAACTGCCCGGTTCAGTTCTTGGTCGGTCATGTGATCTCCCTATTACTCTTCGCCATCATACCGAGAATGCCACCGCAGATGGAAGATTCTCCCTGACTCTAGCCCGCATTATTCATGACGGTTCGTCGCGAGATCGCGGGAGACAGGCACGTGGAGCCGTGAGACCCCGAGGCGTACTTGAACAGTAGGCCGAGGGAGCGAGCGGCGAGCCTGCCTGCCGAAGGCTCGTCGTAGCCGCGAATCCGCGATTGCAGCAGAAGTGTTCATGAATAATGCGGGCTAGGTTCGTGAAAAACTCTGCGGCCTCAGCGGCGTGAATGGTATGATCATGAGCGAACAAAGCCGAATATGCGATCCAACGGGCTGCGAGGAAACATCGGCTTTTGTGCATTACTTCGTTGCGATATTACGCATTGACATGCTGCCAGAATAACCAGCAGGATGCTCAAAAAGGCCGTCCAGCAAGGCCGCAGCCGACGAAAGCACCGGAGGCGTAGCTTTCTCCACCCACCCATCCCGAGCTGCCAAGACAGCTCGTGTCCCAAGGGGGCTACGTTGAGGATGCTTTCGAGGAGAGAACGCCGGCGGCGGAAGTTTTCAGCATCCTGCTAAAGGCGAGACGAAGGAGATGCGACCTATGCCCGTGAAGACCAACCGAAACACCTCGACCCGATACAATACTTCCTCCTATCATCAGAGGCAGAAACTCGCCTATTCCGAACACTGGGACCTCTCACATTTGGCAGAGAAGCCGGTTCAGAATTTCGAGGCTCTAGTGGGAAAGATCGAGGCCAAGGTGGCGCAATTCGAAGCTGCACGCGGCCAACTCAGTCCAACGATGCCAACTACAATCTTCCACCCGCTGCTGACTCTGAGTGAGGACATCGCGGTTGCGTCGTCCCGGCTCGGCGCCTATGCGTACCTCTGGTTCTCAGAAAACACGAAAGACCTGGCCGCTCGTTCGTTTAAGACCAAGGTCGAAGAGCGGCTCACGGCACTCCAGAATCGGCTGGTGTTTTTCGACCTCTGGTGGCAGAGCGTCGATGAGGGTAACGCACGTCGGCTCATGGCCGGAACCGGCACACTCCGATATCACCTCGAAACCATCCGTCGGTTTCAGCCCCACACGCTGTCTGAACCGGAAGAGAAGATCGTCAACATCAAGAACATCACGGGCCGCAGCGCAATCCATTCGCTGTACGACGTCGTGACGAACGCCTTCACCTTCACACTCACCGTCAAAGGCAAACGAAAAACGATGACGCGCGAGGAACTGACGTCCTATCTCCGCCATGCGCAAGGACGGCTACGTGAAGCCGCCTATCGGGAGCTATACCGTGTCTACGCCGATCAGCACGATCTGCTGGGCGAAATCTACAAAACCCTGGTCAACGACTGGAAGGCGGAGAATCTCCAACTGCGCCGCTTCACCTCCCCCATTGCCACCCGTAACCTCGGCAACGATATTCCTGATGCAGCCGTGGCCTCCCTCCTAAAAGTCTGTCAGAAAAACGCGGGGATCTTCCAGGACTACTTCCGCATCAAGGCTCGACTGTGCAACATCACGCCGATGAGCCGCTATCACATCTATGCGCCGCATCGCACAGCACAGAAATCTTATAGCTATCAAGATGCCGTCCGAATGGTGCTGGAGGCCTATCGGGGGTTCTCTCCGCAATTAGCCGATTTGGCTGAACGGGTGGTTCATGAATGCCATATCGATGCACGGACGAGGCCCGGGAAAATCGGAGGCGCCTATTGTTACAGTGTCGTCCCAAGCATGACCCCGTATGTGTTGCTGAACTTCACCGGCGAAGCGCGCGATATTGCGACGATGGCTCATGAACTCGGCCATGCCGTCCACGGCATGCTGGCAGAGAAACATTCCATGTTCACCTTCCATTCCACCCTTCCTTTGGCAGAAACAGCGTCGGTGTTCGGAGAACGGATCTTATCCGACGCCCTCATGAACCAGGAACAGAACAAGAAGGTGAGGCAGGGACTCCTACTCAGCCAGCTGGACGACATCTACGCCACGGTCCTCCGACAAGCCTATTTTGTCCAATTCGAGAATCACGCTCATGAGATGATCGCTCAAGGCGCAACCGTGAAGGACCTAGCCAAGACCTATTTGGCCGAGGTGCGGCAGCAGTTCGGAAAGGGCATCAAGATCCCTGAGGAGTTTCAATGGGAATGGCTGACCATTCCACATATCTTTACCAGCCCCTTCTATTGCTACGCCTATAGTTTCGGCAACTTATTAGTCCTCGCCCTCTATCGGATGTATCAGAAAGAAGGAGCATCGTTCGTGCCAAAATACCTGGACCTGCTGAGTACCGGCGGGTCAGAGGCGCCACAAACGATCCTCGCGAAAGTCGGAGTCGATATGGCATCTGAAGAGTTTTGGCAATCGGGGTTCGATACGATCCGCGGAATGGTCAATCAGCTGGAACGGACGCTGTAAAGCCGCGACCTTCCCAAGATAAT
This sequence comes from Nitrospiraceae bacterium, assembly GCA_035462675.1. GTDB lineage: Bacteria > Nitrospirota > Nitrospiria > Nitrospirales > Nitrospiraceae > Palsa-1315. The sequence continues at coordinate 4,692 of DATHTZ010000032.1, forward strand.
AGATATTCCCGCCCTCCATCATTTTGCCCCCCTCTTGACACATGGAAGGGAGGGGAGTATGCTAGATTCAGTTGATAACGGTTATCATAATCGTTGCCGTCGAGTGAGACTTTTGCTCGGCGGGAGAGGAATGTGGCCCATGTACCTCTGCCTCTGTAAGGGAATTACCGATTCGGACGTCCGTGAAGCAGGACAGGCCGGCATTGTCATGCCTTGCCAACTCAAAGCGAAGTTTGGATTAAAAGACCCAGGATGCTGCGGTCGCTGCTCAAAGAATATCCATGAATTTGCGCAGATCGCAACGAGTGTTCATCAAACGCCTTCCTCAAACAGCGTACGAAGCTAGCCTGGACCAAAGCCTTCTCCCCCACCCCCCATGTAAAACTGCTGCGACACAAATCCACTCATCATCAACGAGCAGAATCTTGTCTCCGCACGCAGATAGACCGGGGCCGGTCGCTTTGACTTAGAAAATGACAAGGGAGGAGATGCATGCCTACAGGAAAAGGGGAAACCCTGCACTAGTGAGAAGAACCTCGCTGCATCATTACTGCGACTTCGGCCACACGCCGGCCCAATGCCTTGGCGTCGGCCAATTCCTTGTTGTCGATCCCGGAGCTGTCTCCTTCCGTAGTGGCAGATGCGCCGAAGGCTCCGCCCCCACTGACGACGATCATCTGATTCCCCAGCATCGCCGCAAGGATCGTCAACATCGTCACTTCCTTCCCGCTCGACACTTGACCGCCCACGGCGAAAGCCGCACCGATCTTGTTCTTCATCTTAAATTCTGGGAACACACCGAATTTAAACTGCCAGTTGTCGAAGAAGGTTTTCACCTCACCAGACATGTTCGACCAATAGACCGGCGAGCCAACCACGACCGCATCTGCGGAGAATAAATCGTCCGCCGTCACCTTGCCCACTCGTTTCAAGAGCGCCTCGGTGCCGGACACGCTCTTCACACCATCGGCCACCGCTTCGGCCATGCGCTCCGTACTGCCGGAGAGCGAATGGTAGGTCACGAGCACCTTCACGAGCGGGGCTGGTTCATCGGCGAATGCCTCACCGAAGCCGCTGCCCAGTATCAGAAGAAAGGCGCACAGAAACAGGAAGCCGATGAGGCGGAATCGTGAAATTGAGACGAGAGGAAAAGACATCGACTCACAAAGGGAGGAAACCGGTGCACGGAACAGGCACCGATTCAACGACGGACGATTTCTTCTTCCATCCGTTCTTCGACTGAGACTTCTGTCAACGTTCCGCGATAGTCGCACTTATGACAGCGAACCCGCCATTCTTCGATCCACTTTTCTTGCACATACGACTGCCGACACTTCGGGCAGACAAACACGCCTTTGACATAATGGACTTTTCGCGTCTCTTTCATAGACCCACCCTTTGCTTATGATGGCCGAGGATGGCATAGGCAACCGCACGATTGCAAGATACTCTCGCCACAGTCGCCGACGATCTCATGCAGCCGAATGCAGCCCCTGGCTTGACTCGCACCAAGCTGGTCGATAGGATGCCGCCGTGGAACCATGCCGACCACTCCTACTTTTCTTGATCCTCCTCTCGTTCCCCTTCTATGCCCTGGCGGGAAACGACCCGTCTTCGTCAGGACTGATCCCGATTACTCTCCCGGAAGGCACCGTCATTCAGGCAGAGTTGGCCAATACACCCCAAAAACGCGCAGAGGGGTTGATGTACCGTGAGCATTTAGCCGCCGACCGTGGCATGCTCTTTACCTTCTCACAGGCACAAGCCTGGGTATTCTGGATGAAGAATACCAAGATCCCCCTCGATCTCATCTGGATAAATGAGAAAAGGGAAATCGTCCATATTGAACCACGCGTCCCGATCTGCACGAGAACGGACGATAGCTGTCCACAATATCGGCCCAACGAGGGTGCGCTCTATGTCTTGGAACTAGCAGCGGGCCGAGCTGAGAGTTTGAAGTTGCAGCGAGGATCGAAACTTCAATTCCGGCTCCCGTAGCAGGCGCCCCTCACGCAGGATGCTCAATAAGGCCAGCCTTCTCACCCTCCCAACCCCTGCGCGCCAAGACGCGCCGTTCCACAGGCAAGGCCGCAGCGAGTGAAGAGGCGAGGCGTACGCTTCGGTACGTTGAGCCTCTGAACGATGCGAGAACGAAGCTGGAGGAGTTTTTCAGCATCCTGCTAAGAGCGTTCCTGCCAGGCTCGCATCCGCCTTGCCGTAATCACTCCATCTACGCGCTCAACGGCCTTGAGCACCTGCTCGAGATGGTGGGTATCTGAAACTTCCACGACAAAATCCAGCACAGCTTTCTGATCCTCCCTCGTCGCAATCTCAGCACGGCTAATGTTGGCGTGGCATGCCGCAATCGCGGAGGACACATTCGCCAATACCCCGGTCTTATCGACAGCGACAATGGACATTTTGACCGAGTGCGTGCTGGGTGTAGCAGCATCCCACTCCACTTCCACCAGCCGTTCCTTGTCGTAGTCCAGCGCCTCAAGGTTCGGGCAATCGACGGCATGGATCGTCAGCCCGCGGCCACGAGTAATATACCCGAGGATGCGGTCGCCGGGCACGGGATGGCAACAGCGCGACAGCTGCATCAGCAAATCCC
>DATHTZ010000033.1:0-8659 GCA_035462675.1 Nitrospiraceae bacterium
AACGAGGCAGACTGTGTGAACCTAGAGCCTTTGGCGGATCTGTTCTACTGCCGGATGGTCCAACGATGTCAAGGCAATAGCCCGTGACACGAGTGCGGTTCTCGCGCCCTCTGACCCTCATCATAATATCGCTCTCTTCAGATAGGCAGTGGACGTTAGATAAACGGAGGTGGACGAAGGCTCGTGAGTCAGTGCAGATGAGAATGAAAGGGGAGGGCCTCAGGTGAGCCGCTCCCGGATGGCGGTATCGTCGAGAAATCCCTGATCCTTGAGGTTTTGGAACCATGTCTTGGCGAAGGAGGTGAGATCCTGCCTCAACTTCGCATTGACGTGGGTTTTCTTGCCGTCACTGCCATAGCGGTACACCTCCTGCATGGTGCCCATGTAATCGTTCCTGAAGGACAGAGGCTCTGCCATGTCGGGAGCAGCATACGTGTGAATCTCAAAGACCATTTCAGGATCGCACATCAGGTCGCCGTTCTGTTCCCCGTAATGACAGACGGCAATAAGCCGGTTGCCGTTGGCTGAGTGACCGATGTGTTCAACGGACAAAGGCATGTAGCCGTTCGCGGTGAGGCGGACAGCGGTCTCGTTGCCGAGAAGGTGAGCGAGGACTGTAGCGAAGTGTTGATAGGTGTTCATCGTAGTCACTCCTTGAGGCTGAGGAAGCCCCCGGCAAAGAGTGCCAGAGGCTTCCGGTTGAAGGTTATGGCCGTGAATGGCGACGGACCCAGTCCTTCGCCAATTCAGCGAGAGAAGACAGAGCATCGAGGTCGTTCAGGCCGTAGGAGGATGAGGTCTTCCAGTTGCCCTGAGCGTCTTTGTAGGGACGTGAAAAGCTGACGGAGAAGAAAGGCCCTAGCTCTCCGATGTTCTCCCAGATGGCGGCATTGACGTTGCCGGATCTGAAAGCGGTTGCTGGTTTTGAATGTGGTGTAGCCATGTCGTTCCCCCTGTGAAAAATGTTGGTTGGCTCTCTCACAGCACTAGAGAGCCAAGCGGCATTTTTAAGGGGGGACGAGCCCGGAAGCCGGAGGGCGTACCGGAGCGGGATCAGCAGCGAACATGACAGCGGTTTTTGGCTGGCATGGGCGGTGCCTCGCGCAGGGGAAAAGCCCGCAGGCGGGAGGGCGGTCATGGCAACACAGAAAACCGGGGAGCGGTTGAAGCGGACACCGTGTCGCCATGTTAGAGGGACACTGGGCAGTGGGGCCTGACGGAGTTTTCCTTGGTTCGCGAATGGGATGGAATGGTAGGATCTGGCACAAACCGGTGGCTCATGAACCGTGTTACTGAGTCTCAATGCCCCGCTGATTAAGAGTCCTGCCGAAGACCTACCTCAGGACACACAGCAAGAACCATCATCGGGAAGAGTCGAGAATTCGTGATGGCGAAGATCATCATGGATCATGGTGTGTCAGGGTGTTTTGGCACCAGGACTTATATGCCCACTTCTCTTTTCAACAAGTGGGTTCAGAACAAACCCGAAAAGCCCTCGCAGTAGCTTTTTCTCTGTAAAGGTCATGAACCCCTCCGAGTGTTGTGTCCTACTTAAATTGTGGGCAGCGAGAAGGAGCGATGGGGGTTGCTGAAAATTCAGCAAAATCTGTTCAAAAAGATGATGAGGAGAGGCGGCAGGGAATTCTCGAGGAAAGGATCAGGTTGGTGGTACCCAGACTACCACTTGGGCACGAATCCTTGAAGACGCCCGAATTCTCCGCAGAATAAATGGTCAACCAGAAAACACAAAGGGTCCAGAAATTAAGTAGGGCAGTACAAGAGTGAGGAGCACCCTCCTCATTGCATCCGGTGAGTACGTCGGGTACCGTAGCGCCCATGTCTATGCGTTTTGTATCGGCCATGTCGATCCTCGTGGTGGCAACGGGGCTCACGCTGATGGGTGCCTGCAACCACCTCCAGGCACCGCGCTTCAGCTCTCCCGCCGAACAGGAACCGGTCATTCCGCTGTCGGTCAAACTGGTCTTCAATGAGTCTGTCCGCTCGGCCATCTTAGAACAGACAGTCTGCGATGACAGGCTGTGGAAAGGCCGTCTGGGCGATGCGATTGTTCAATCCTTCACCGAAACCGGGCGGGCTCGTCTGACTCACCTGACGGTCGAAGACCCGTCGGGAACGGCACAACGGGCTGCCGCTCCCTCATCAGAGTTCACGGCCTTCATCACGCTGTCGAGCGCCTCCTTCACGCCCACGTCACGGCTCGGGGCAGACAATAACTACCTCGCCCAATTCGATGTCCGCCTCGTGGCGACCTTCGAGGACACCCAAGGACACCGGTTCCCGAACGCGCCGATGGTCTATTCAAATCGCATATCGTTGTACACGCCACAAATCGGTGGCAGCGACAACCAATGCGAAGCTGGGCAGTTGGATGGCGCCATGCAAACCGCAGTCGATTATCTCGCCAGCCAACTCATGGGATACCTGATGCAGTTGCGGGAGAAAACGCAAGGGGAGAACACAGCGGGCCGTCAGACTCCCGGTGTCGGAGCAGGCCTCCTGGCCCTCAATGCCACCTTGCTGGATGCGAACAGCAATCTTGTGCTGGAAGTCGGGGAGAAAATCGGCGTCAGGATCGACGTGACGAATACCGGCAAGTCCACCCTGGGCGCAACGGCTCTCTCTCTCTCAGGAACACCCGTACTCATCGATGCCTTTGCAGGCGCGCTGTCGGCGCCGGTACAGATTGTCAATCTCCAACCAGGGGAAACGAAGAGCACCATTCTGTGGGGGGTAATGCCAGCGACCGCTGGAGGGTCGCGTGGCGAACTCACCGTGACCGTCACACCATCTAGCGCGACAGGCAGCGCGCCGGCGACACAAACCCTCGTGGCCGCCATGGCCTCGCGCGGGAAGCCGCCTGCGCCCGCCTTACGGTCGGCCTCGCCCACGGCCGGAGGCGGACACAATCCAGACCGCTACGCTGTCATTGTGGGACTGGGCCAGTATCAAACCCCTTGGCCTGGCTGGGGGGACGGACTCTCGTTCGACACCAAGGAAACCGTCTCCGTGTTTGTCGATTCCCTCGATGTACCTGAAGGACATACCCTGCTGCTCCAAGACGAGCTGGCGACCCAGACCGACGTCGAAGCAGCCCTCGCCCTCTGGCTCCCCAAGCGGGTGACGAAAGACTCGATCGTCTTCTTCTACTTCGCCGGACACGCACGTGCCAGCGCCAAAACCGGTGAAATATTTCTGATACCCTACGACAGCACCCTACAATCGTCGCAGTTCCGGTTGATCTCCCTCCGGTTGCTCCAAACCCGCCTGCTGAAGCTGGGAGCCAGACTCGTGGTCGTCATCATCGAGGCACCGGTGGCTATGGGCGCAATGGCGCAGAACAGCACAAGTCGAGGCGCCACTCCCAATTGGATCGGCAATCTTGACGAATCGTCCAACATTGGAACTGGAACGATCATTCAAGTCTCTAGGCGCAGCCCCATGTCGCAGGCTCGCCAGAGTCTTTTGAGCGGATTGACTGGCAAGGCAGACCGTGACGACGATGGCACCGTCACCGTTGGCGAATGGCTCCGCTCACTCAGGTCCATCGCCGTCACGGCTCCGACGTTTCCTCCCGACCTCGCAGTCCAGTCCATTCCACTGAGCCGCGTGAACCAGCCGCAACGCGCTCCATGACCATTTTCTCGGTCTGCTTCGCCGGCGAGAGCAAACACACAGGCTGCTCCAGATGATTCTGAACAGGTCCTAGGCTCGACCGAGCCCCATGAACCGGTATTAGAAGTTCACGTGCAACTGCGTGTAGGCCCACACTGAGTTCACCGCTGAAGATCCGATTCCAGCGGCATTTCCTGCGGCCAGCTGATCGAGCATCTCGCCGGCGATCAGATAGGATACGCCAGTCTGCCAGGCCACCTTGTTGTCCTTGAAGAACAGGGTATAGACCCCATCAATTTCCTTGTACAACGAGTTGCTGGTTGCAACATTGGTAAGGGTTGCCGTAGTCGGAGCGGAGAAGCAGCCCTGGTTGGCGGTATACCAACAATCACCGTTGTTGGCCTTGCGGAAGATCCAGAACCGGAAATCCAAATGTTGCGCGATGCTCGGCTTCATTTGCAAGCTGGTGCTGTAGCCGACCATGTTCCGCCAGGCCATGCGGTCGGCATAGCCCATCAGAACATGGTTCGTGGGATAGAGATTCTCGAAGGTGTTGGCGTTGCCGCCGCAACCAGCCCCGGTCTGCCCATTACAGCTATTCGCGCTGCCGTCACCGGAGGCATAGTTGAACTCCACGCCGACGCGCGGCTCCCAAGGCAATTGCTCAAACGTCAACCCACCTTCAAAGGCCATGGCTTGCGCATTGATGTGGAGCCGATTCGGGCTCCGCCCAAGGGCCATCGATCCCGTCTGCCAATAGTACTCGGCCGTTCCATCGAACATGCCCTGGCGATACGAGATGCGACCTCCCAACGTATGACGCTGTTGCCCAGGGGCATGCGCGGCCGTCCCATAATAGGTGGTGGCGACAGGCGGCGCGGTCACCGATACATTATTGTCGAGAAATACCCAGAGAGGTTCGAGCGAGAGGCCCTCCATGGGCTTGATGGCTATACGAGCAAAGTAGAGGTCTGCATTGTTACTCCCGGTGGTGCCGCTGGCAACGGTGCCGGGGTTCACGGCCCCAGATCCCCCCGCACAACCAGTGGTGCCTGTTCCGCAGGATGAGTTAGCGGCGTTGGCTTGTGCGTCGGCTAAACGCACCCAGCCGCCCCAGATTTCGTACATTTTCTGGGAATATTGAAGGGTGATACCGTCAAAAGAGAACCCGATATTGTTCCAATCAAAGTTGCCGAACAAGCGGTGGTTTCCCATCACGATGAGCTGTCGGCCTGCCTTCACGCTGAGGCCATCGACCCCGAGATTGCGGATCAGGATATAGGCCTGCCGGACGCCGACGCTCGTGAGTGTGTTGGGATCATTCGCCGTATTAGGGGCGCTGTTCGCCCCCCAGTTTGCCGCGTACTGCATCTGAAAGAAGGTATCGACGTCTGGCGACATCGCATAGTTGAGCCCGAGCCGGGCCCACTGTTGGACAAATTGAGCAGCGTCTCCCTGCGAATTCGCACCCGTGGCACGTCCAACACCACTTGTGCTCGCCAGCCCAAAGTTCGAATTGTTGCGGTATTCCGGCCTCACCCGTGCGTCGCCGGAAATCGTCACTCTCTTCAAATCAAATAAGGGACTCTTGGGTGGATCGAAGTTCCAATACCGTACGACATCCGGCATTCCGCGTGTAACCGTCGGCTCCATGCCCGGATCATCCTTCACTTCGTCCGCCTCTGGCGGATTTGCCAAGACGTGGGTCACGGGCAGCGCTGCGAGCAGAGCGGCTGCCATCACCCCTAGTAGACCCATCTTCCCTCGTCCCATCACCTTTCTCCTGTGCGATGTGCCGTCATCACAGGCGGCAACCAGTCCGAGGTTTCTAAACCGACTCCTCAATAATCGATATAGACCTTTCGGACGGGGAACTCAAAGCCGACTTTAATCGTCTCTTTTGGCTTGACCTCAATCTCCTGTTGGCGAATATGCGGCCTATCGTACAGAGGCCGCCCGGTCGCTTCCTTTATAATGACCTTGTAGCCCTCGTGCCAGGCGACCACGGTGTACTTACCGGGCGGAACCCCGCTAATCTCAAACTTTCCGTCCGCGTCCGTGACCGAAAAATACGGATGATTAAACCCAGCCCAATAGGCGTTCATGTTGTTATGGACATCACACTGAAGCCGCATCACACCCTTTTCGTTCTTCAGGGGGGTCCGCAGGAACTTGTGGTCGATTTCCAGATCTGGGTCGGGCATGGGCACGTTCAGGAGTGAGGCATTCCTTGCGTTGAAAAAATGTGGGTTGTGGAAAAATGGGTCGTGGTTGACCATCGCCATCACTTGGCTTCGGACAAATGGGAAAATGTGCTCCTTGAATTGGCAGTTCACCATACGGAGCCAGTATTTGTCCGCGGGTGTCTTCCCCTGCTCAACCCCTTCGAGGTAGACAAGAACGAACGGCACGCCGTTGTTTTTCGAATTGACCAGCAACGCCTGAGATGGGACCTCTTCGCCACATATATTTGTGTCTGCCTCGATCTCGATTGGCGGGATATCAGGAAGCTCGCCCTTCCACGTCGCTACTCCGGTAATGGTGCCTCCGTCCGTAACATCAATCACCTGGTACGGTTCGGCAAAAGCGAGCCCTGCGCCAGCCCCCATCAGTCCCATCATCAGCATCGGCACCATCCAATAGGTGAGGGTCTTTGCTAGACTCATGATTGAACCTCCTTTTGGAAATATCCTGATTTCATACCGTGCGCACAATAGAATCGTGTCTTCAAGGTTGCACCGCATAGTGAACCATACGATGACAAAGGGACAGATATCGCCGAGGACGTTCGGTGGCGAGGATCGGATCGGAGCTTCTACCGCTCAACGTTGGAAGAGAGAAAAGAAGCGATGACTCACTGAGACGAGACCTTCGCATGGATAACCAGAACATGGGCCAGCCGTTCATGGAATCAAAGAAGCGTGTCGGATTTTATTATTTTATAACATGAAGATTCAACGCAGTACGTAAGGCCGACGCATATGGCCCGCTGATTAAGAGTGGCAGAAGGCCCATGATTCGAATCGCTCGATGTTGTGAGGGTTTCCCCGTTTATCGTCGAAAATCATGAGCTTGCTGGCCTTCTACTGATTCCATTGCTTCTATCTAGTTGGGTTGTTAGTGAGGATTTCGAGCACAAAATTAGCACAGCAATTTTATATTTCTTGTCCTACTGGGCTCCCTGTTGAGATAAATAAATCGATACTGCCACTAGTGCTTGATCTCGTTGTTGCGATTTTATCCGCGTCCAGAAGTGCTTACGGATTCCAGGCGAAAAAGAGGGAGCTTAAAATTCAGGTGGGCTGTCTATCCTTGTCACATACAATGCTCCACAGAATGGCAGCGGCACTTCTGGGTGCAACCAAACTCCACTTGTTACCTTCGTCATCACCGGTGAGCACTGCATTTCCGTGTCCCATGTTGTTTGAGTAATACGTATACGCAAGCTGACGGGAGCGGTGTTCCGCACAGTTGAATTGTTGTTGCCATGTGGCAGACAAATACGATTTAGCTTTAAATGCTTGGACAAACTTGAAGTCGTACAATACCAACACCTTCACGAGGTCTCCGGTACGGCGAACAGTGGTAGGATCAACGTAGATCACGAAGCCCCCCGCGCCCTCGGCGTAGTGAATCGGACGCCACTCTGCATGGGCTGAAACACTACTCAAGAAGAAAAATACTACCAACGACCAAAGAAGAGTGAGGAACATAGAGGTATTAATTGTAGGAGGATCCAAACGAAGGCGCAAGGTCTGGATATGCTGTGCGTTTGATGGTGCCGAAGGCGGGATTGTACAAGGGGGGATTGCTGAAGCCCATAGTAGTAGCGGCAATCCCCTCTTGCCCTCTGATGATCGCATAAACCGTTCTTGTTTCTCTTTGTTGCTCTCTGCCTCCATACAGCCTGATTTGTGCACCCCGCTAACACCCTATTAACACCATTAGAACGACTAGAACGAGGCCTGATTCGGCGGTACCATCAAAATAAATTGGCGGCGATTCCAAAAGAAAGATCCGCCCGCAAAGAACCCTGCCGCGGTGAAAGGCTTGCGGAGCCAGAGGATTCTCTGTCCATGCAGGGCCTTCACCACTTCCTCGTAGCTCACCTTCTCCAATCCGTCACGTAGCAATGAGTTTGTTCTTCTCCGGCATTTGATGAAAGTTCCACCCATCGAAGGGAAACTTGTCGCTGGACACCGGCTTGTGAACGACAGCGGCAAGGATAAAATCCGGGCATAAATTTCTTATACTCCGATATGAAAATGTGTACGTTGGTATTGATTGTCATCGCTGGGTTGGTGTTGATCGTCGCATACTGTCTCGTGTGGATGAACCGAGACTCACCCGCCGTAGTCGGTGCAGCTATACCGAATGTGATAGCGCTTGCCTCGGCGCTCGCAATGGTCTTCGTTTTCAATCGTCCCGCGCCGATCTCTCGCGTCTTCCAGGTCGTCCTTGTCGTCGAAAAGGCGAGTCTGCTTCCTGTGATGGTTTCAGATATCTTTAAGTCCAAGCCGGGCGATGCCGGAAGCAGTAATCGAAACCATCATGCACGAATCGGTGCCCCTATCAATGAATTTCCATTGGATCAACTCACGTAAGACGACTTCTATTTCCGCAGTACGGTTGGGGTCGAAGTGAACGTAGAGCGCATCGTACGGTTGTGCACCATGCTCTTTTAGATAAGCCAATACTTCCCTTTGAAACTCACGGCTCCGATTAAACGTCTGGTCTGGTTTCTGGGGCTCGATTCGTGGCATAACCAATGCCTCCCTCTGCCATAGGAAATTTCACGGCTTCCAACGCCTCTGACAACACCTTCACGAGTATTCCACGGTACCCATGTATACCCATTCTTCTACGCTCTTTCCAATGGCATGATCTAGCAGACGATCCTGAAGCGGCGGGGGACGTAAAACGGTCGTATTGCAGAGTGATTTGCCCATCAGGTCTTATCACCCCATTTTCCTTAAAGCGATCCGCTCCTTAGCCCGCTGATTAAGAGTCCCGACGAAGCCCTACC
>DATHTZ010000034.1:0-7239 GCA_035462675.1 Nitrospiraceae bacterium
GGTACTTATTGACGTAGAACATGTCTGGTTCCTCACGTGCCGCACGTGACCGAATTCGAAAGTCCGGGTCCTTCGGGTCCAACGGGTTAAAAATGACTAAGCCAATACCGAATATCCTGGACAGAGCATCGAGCCGAGCGATGTCGTCCTCAGAAGAGTTGTCCGGGACCACGATGTAGGACTTGTGAGAAAAGAGCCGGTATGAGCAAGCCTGGCCAAACGCAGTGATCAAGTTGGCTGGGTCGAGTTTGATTTCTGCCGACACGATCTCAGTGGGTGGCTTGATGATATCTGACCGTCTTGCTTCCCGTACGCCAACGACGTCCGGTGTACCCCACTTGTCTTTGAATCGGTTGCCTCCGACACTGATGCTCCGAGTGCATTCCTCAAGTTCGTTGATAAGCCATTCACCAAAGGCCTCGTAAAAGTCCTCTTCTCGTATTTTCTCTTTTTTGAGTTTCTTGCTTGCTTCCGCCTCTTGCTTCTCTCCCTCCTCCTGATACTTGACGGCGCGATAGAGGCCGCGACTCGGCTGATAGATGGTCTTGGGCAACTCGGTTCTGAACTTGTGAAGTGAACCATGTATTGTATTAACTGGAATATTGGAAAATGAGGCAGAGATCTCTTTGACCAATTCGGAGTATCGCTTGCCAGACGGGGAAGCATCTACTAGTTCGATCGCCTTCTGAATGGCCTTTTCTGTACTTGTCATATTCTCACGTTCCCCCCAACAGATAATTCTGCGGCGGAGTGCCGTTGCAACACAGCAACACAACCTCGGCAATCCATAGTTTGGGAAGTCTACTGCAAAGTCGGGCGCGTATCCACCACTCCGTTTTAGTCGAAACTTTTAGGAGGATCCGAATACCCCGTATGTTTAGCTTCACAGTCACTGAGCGGCCGAGAGACTGGACCGCCGATGTTGCTGGATGAACGGGGACCCACCAAGACTCTGTCATGAAGGAACGCCGAAACTGACCGAGTCCGCGAGAGAGTTTCAGAAGGACCCCGTCTGGTAGAGACCGGGAGGGTCGGTTGAGAGGCCGGAGGCGGTCAGCCTCTGGCTGCTTGATATCCGTAAGTTTGAGTCTACTGGCAGTCTAGCAGGCTGCGGAAAAACTATTGTTGCACGGTGGAAACTCAATGCCTCGCACATCTAGGGCAACAGGAGAGGACCGCACAGGATGCTCAAAAAGTCCGTCCAGCAAGGCCGCAACGAGCGAAGAGGCGAGGCGTACGCTTCGGTACGTTGAGCTTCTGCGCGAAGCGAGAACGCCGCTGGCGGACTTTTTCAGCATCCTGCTAGAGCACGCGCCTGTGGCTAGGCAGAACGATAACTGAAGTCGATTGGAAGTTTAAGAAAGCTCCGGCAAGCGATCGATAATTCGCAACCGCACTTCTTCTCCCACCTGCATCTGCACCATCTTGGTCGTCAGGCTTTCACGAACCCGATGGGCATCTTCCAACTTGAATTGAATCTGTCCGCCTGATTGCTCGACGAAGTGAAAGAGCAGCAAGTTCGTGAGGTGCTGCAGTTCCTCGTCACTCGTGTGTGCACTCAGGTTCAAGATCCTGGACATTGGAGTGGCTCCAGTTTAGTCATCAGGCCATCCCCATTTATGCCGAATCCTCTGTTCTTCCACAATGCCCCAAAGGGAGGGGGGAGTCTGGCTTTCAGAGAGAGTGACTCCCTCGCCTGGCATATCGGCACACCATGAATTCTCTGACATTGCCATAACCTACAGACGGTGGGCTTTTAGTGGATTGCGGGGGCACGGTCGGCTGCAGCCGACAATTCATCCAGCCAACACTGTCTTCCGTTGTCTGCGGTATTACTTCGAGGCGGGTTAGGACTTCGAGTCTTGATATTCCTCGTGCCAGGCCATCTGGATCGATTCGAGAATTTTCTCGTTCGACTTCTTGGGATCGTCTTTGAAGTCGGAGAGAGCCACGATCCAGGCATGCATGTCGGTGAATCGGACGGTGAGTGGGTTCGTTTCCGGATGTTCTTCGACTAATCGGATCGCAATATCCTCGGTATCCTGCCACTTCAGATCCATTGTTTTCCCCTTAGTGATGGATGATCAGGGATGCGTAAATTTTGAGGGCGGATTCTTTCGATGTTTGGCGCATCACTCGTCACACGTCACTGAATTCGGACAGCTTCTTGTTCTCCAAGGCTTCTTTCAACGATGTGTCCATCAAGACTTCGGCGAGATGGTGCGTGGCCTTTTCGAGATCTGCCATCTTGGCTCTGATGGCCTTGTGATCTGTTCCGGACTTGGCCGCTTCGACTGCAGCCATCGCGCTCTTGATGGAGGATAACTCTTCCTCTCCCACTAGATGGGAGCCTTGCTTGAGGGCCTTCCCTGTGGCCATGAGGATGGCCTCAGCCTCGGTTCTGGCTTCAATGAGCTGGCGCGCTTTCAAGTCATCGGAGGCGAACTTGTACGATTCGCCGATCATCCGTTCGACCTCGTCGTCGCTCAAGCCGTAAGACGGTTTTACGGCAAGCGATTGGGTGTCGCCGGTGCGAACGTCCCGCGCCGAGACATTCAGAATTCCATTTGCATCGATGAGGAACGTGACTTCGATGCGCGGAACGCCGGCCGGAAGCGGAGGAACCTTCAGCCGAAAACGGGCCAAACTGCGGTTGTCCTTCACCAATTCACGTTCGCCTTGGAGGATGTGGATATCCACGCCGGTTTGGCCGTCGACATAGGTCGTGAACATTTCTTTGGCACTGGCTGGGATGGTCGTGTTGCGCCGTATCAAGCTGCTCATCACGCCGCCCATGGTTTCAATGCCAAGAGAGAGAGGCGTCACGTCGAGGAGCAACAGATCGGTCGTCCCACCGCTGAGAATGTCGGCCTGGACGGCCGCGCCGAGCGCGACGACCTCGTCAGGGTTCAGCTCGCAATGAGGCTGCTTCCCAAAGAGTGTCTCGACCTGCCGGCGGACCAACGGCATACGGGTCGAGCCGCCGACGAGAACCACCTCATCGATGTCGTTCGGAGCGAGACCGGCGTCTTTCAGGGCGAGACGGCAGGGCCCGAGCGTGCGCTCCACCAATTCCATGGTGAGGGATTCGAGTTGATCGCGCGTGAGATCTCTCGAATAGCGGCCTTTGTCCTCCGGCAGGTCGAGGATGGCCGTGGTCTTTAGCTCATCGGAGAGTCTGATCTTTGTCCGTTCAGCTTCCAGTCTGACTGACTGCATATGATCGGGATACGCGTTCAAATCGAGATCATGTTGTTCGCGGATTTCCTTGACGAAGAGATCGGCGATCTGGCGATCGAAATCATCGCCTCCGAGGTGTGTATCGCCATTGGTCGCGAGGACTTCGAAGATGCCGTCCTTGAGCTTCAGGATAGAAATATCGAAGGTTCCTCCGCCAAGGTCATAGACGGCAATCGTACCCTGAGTGTTCTGTTGGAGGCCATAGGCCAGCGAGGCTGCGGTGGGTTCATTGATGATCCGCAGGACGTCGAGCCCTGCAATCATGCCCGCATCCTTCGTCGCTTGCCGCTGGCTATCGTTAAAATAGGCGGGGACCGTGATGACGGCTTTGGTAATGCTCTCGCCGAGATGCGCCTCGGCCCGTTGCTTCAGTTCCTTCAGGATCATGGCTGAGATTTGGGGCGGTGAATAGCTTTTCTCGCCGAGCTTGATCCGGATCACTCCGCCCTGCTCCGTCAAGTGATAGGGGAAGTAGGCCAGCTCACCCTTCACATCCTCAAGGCTTTTTCCCATGAATCGCTTCACGGAATAGACGGTCCGTTCAGGGCTTCGCGTCAAATGTTCTTTCGCCGAATCGCCGACGATCAGCCCATTGTCGGTCATGGCTACGACAGAGGGAACCATTGTCCGCTCGTTTCGGCCCGGGATCACACACGGACGTCCGTCCGCCATATAGGCCACAAGCGAATTCGTTGTACCGAGATCGATGCCGACGATACGAGTCATGGCGGTGATTATCCGATGGTTGAGACGAGATCGCTCACGATGTTCTTGACGTAGGTGCGGTTGGAGAGATTTTCTCGCATCTCTTTGAGAATCCGGTTGCGCTCGGCTCTCGTCTGGTCGGTGGCTTCCCCGCGATCTTGAAGTGTGTCCCACTGAACAAAGAGTTGCTGCAGGGCGGTCTCCATGTCTCGTTGCCGCTGTTCGAGCGTTTTCCGTTCCGATTGGAGCTTCGCGCGGAGCGTCGACTCGGTTTCTGATGCGCGGTCGGCGGCTCGGTACTCGTTCAATGTATCTTGGAGCTCAAGAATCTCTTCAAAGAGGTCGGCGGGAGGAGAATTCCGAATCTGTTTCACCGATCCTGCTTCAAGATCGAGGAGATACTCAGCTCGTTCGATCGGGTCACGGAGCGTCCGGTACGCGGTATTCAACAGGGCTGAATTGCCGAGGCTGATGGTCTGTTCGGCAGCGCTCTTGTTCTGATAGAAATCAGGATGGAATGCGCGGCTCAGTTCATAGAATTTGCCTTCCAGTTGGTGCTGGTCGATCGTGAGGCGGCGGGGGAAGCCTAGGCAGGTGAAGTAATCGAGTTCTTTCGAAACCGGCTGGACCTTGACGCATCGGTCACAGAAGTATTCACCGGACACTTCAGACTGGCAGTGCCAGCACATGCTGCGAGCCATCTGCAGCTCACGAGAGTTTGAGCTGTGGGTGTGCTGATGGTTCATCCCGCTACCTCTCCTGACAAGACGGGCATGGCAGCCTGCCATGCCCGCGGACAGTCGCGATGCTCTGCTGACACTCGTTACGCCGAGAAGGACTCTCCGCAGCCACAGGTCTTGTCGGCATTCGGATTGACGAATTTGAAGTTTCCGCCCATCAGGTCTTTTTGGAAGTCCAACTGCGTGCCTTGAAGATAGATCGCGCTCTTGGCGTCGACAATGACTTTCACACCGTCAAAGTCATGGACTTGGTCGTGCTGGCCGATTTTTTCGTCGAAGTTGATCGTGTAGCTGAGGCCTGAGCAGCCGCCGCCCTTCACGCCGAGGCGAAGTCCCCCTTCAGTGAGGCCTTGCACGTTGATAAGGCGTTTCACTTCTTTCAGTGCCGACTCGCTGAGCGAAATCACCGGAGTTTGAACTTCTGCGTTCGTCGTGTCCATGGCGCACTCCCTTTGTTCACGTTACTTTGCGTCGGTCAGTGCTCCGTCGGATTTCTTCTGATAGTCCGAAAGGGCGGCCTTGATCGCGTCCTCGGCGAGCACGGAGCAGTGGATCTTCACGGGCGGCAGGTTCAGCTCCTGCACGATGTAGGTGTTCTTGATCTTTTGAGCTTCCTCGATCGTCTTACCCTTCAACCATTCGGTGGCGAGGCTCGAGCTGGCGATCGCGGACCCGCAGCCGAATGTTTTGAACTTTGCGTCCACGATCGTATCGTTCTGCACCTTGATCTGGAGCTTCATGACGTCACCGCACTCCGGGGCTCCGACCATACCGGTACCGACCCCTTCTTCGTCCTTCTTGAAGCTCCCCATGTTGCGGGGGTTATTGAAATGATCGACGACTTTATCACTGTAGGCCATGGTTCATCCTCCTCTTGACTATCTGGGTCAGTGGGCAGCCCATTGGACTGATTTCAAATCGACGCCTTCTTTTGCCATTTCGTACAGCGGGGACATTTCCCGCAACTTGGTGACGATCTCAATCACCTTCTTGATCGTATAGTCGATCTCATCGTCCGTGTTGAAACGGCCCAGCCCGAAACGGATCGAAGAGTGTGCCAGTTCCGTCCCGACCCCCAAGGCGCGGAGCACATACGAGGGTTCCAATGTGGCTGAGGTACAGGCCGAACCGGACGAGAGGGCAATATCCTTCATGCCCATCAGCAACGACTCGCCCTCCACATAAGCAAAGGAGATATTGAGGTTGCCGGGGAGCCGGTTGGTCGGATGGCCGTTCAGATAGCTTTCTTCGAGGGCCTTCATGATACTGGCCTCTAGCCGATCGCGCATCGCAATCAACCGCGCGGTGTCTTTGGCCATCTCCTGCTCGCACAGTTCGCAGGCCTTGCCGAATCCCACGATTAAAGGCACCGGGAGCGTTCCGGAACGCATGCCGCGCTCGTGTCCGCCGCCGTCCATTTGTGCCGCGATGCGAACTCGAGGATTCTTTTTCCTCACATAGAGCGCTCCGACCCCCTTGGGTCCGTACATCTTGTGGCTCGTGAAGGACATAAGATCAATCCCCATATCCTGCACATCGACCGGGATCTTGCCGACGCCTTGCGTCGCATCGCAGTGAAAGAGGATGCCCTTTTCCTTGGCGATTTTGCCGATCTCCTTGACGGGATTGATCGTGCCGATTTCATTGTTCGCCAACATGACGGAGATGAGGATCGTCTTCTCTGTAATGGCTTTCCGCACATCTTCGGGATTCACCATCCCGAATTTATCTACGGGAAGATAGGTGGCTACTGCTTTGCCTTTGCCCTCTAACGATTTGACAGTATCGAGCACGGCGCGGTGTTCGGTGGAGGAGGTAATAATATGGTTGCCCTTCTCCCCGTACATCTCCAGCACGCCCTTGATCGCGAGGTTATCCGATTCGGTAGCGCCGCTCGTGAAGACGATCTCTTTCGGATCGGCCTTGATCAATTTCGCGATTTGCTTCCTGGCCTGTTCGACGGCTTCTTCTGCGGCCCACCCAAAGGCATGGTTGCGGCTGGCCGCGTTTCCGAATTTCTCGACGAAGTAGGGAAGCATGGTGTCCAAGACGCGTGGATCCATCGGTGTCGTGGAATGGTTATCCAAGAAAATCGGCAGTTTCATCGTTCAACTCCTTGTGCCGCAGGGGACTGAATGGTAATGAGGGGTGTGCCACCCATCATGTCTTGTAGGGTCATGCTATTGAGCAATTGGGAAATGCTGTCCTGAATTTTCAACAGCGGTGTGCGAATATGGCAATTTTCCCGCTGCATGCAGAACTCTCCATCCTTCTCGTGCGAACAATCGGTGATACCCAAGGGGCCCTCGATGCTTTCGAGAATTTGTGCGATCGTAATTTGGTGCGCGCGTCGGGCCAGTACGTACCCTCCCTTGGGTCCATTGTGACTCTCGATCAATGCGTTCTTGGCTAGAGTCTGGAGCACTTTAGCCAGCAGCTCGAGGGGGATGTTATATTCCTCTGCGATCTCCTTCGTGTTCACCACGCGTCCAGGCGTCACGTCACCGAATTGGACAGCAGCGATATGCTGAAGGGCCATGAGGGCATAATCTGC
>DATHTZ010000035.1:0-2165 GCA_035462675.1 Nitrospiraceae bacterium
TGTGGGTCGGTTACGGAGCACCGGACCTCGCTGGAACCACAAACGGCTGTGGCGCGTGTATTGCCAACTTCGGCTCAATGTGCCACTCTGGGTGAAGAAGCGGGTTCCGGCTCGGGGGGGCCAACCAGTGGATGTGAGCCCGCAGACGAACGTAGGCTGGGCGGTGGACTTCATGAGTGACACACACTATGGCGGGCGGCGGTTCCGCACGTTCACCCTCCTGGACGAAGGGGTGCGCGAAGTCTTGGCGATCGACGTCGCGGGGTCAGCCGCAGGCCATCCTGCTCGACCATGGTCCCGAATGCCTCGCCGATCGATTTGCGAGGTGGTGTGCGGACCGAGGGATCGCGCCACGGTATATTCAGCCGGGCCAGCCGAATCAGAATGCCGTTGTGGAACGGTTCAATCAGACCTTCCGTCACGAGGTGCTTGATGCCGACGTATTCGAGTCGCGGGAGCAGGTGCGCGAGATACGTGCGGAGTAGATGCGAGAGTACAACGAAGAGCGGCCCCATGACACATTGGAGGGGATGCCCCCGTCCGTGTTTCGGGCTCACCAAACCATCGGAAGTTCTCCTTTAGAAATGTCTCCTTGACGGGGGAGCTTACGGGGTGAGGTAACATTTTTGGATTTGCCTCCAAACCAAAAAGGCAGCGGGAGCATTACGGTCAACCCGATATTGTTGGCAGGAACGTAAATCGTCCAGCCGGACGTATCGAATTAACCCTTCACAATAGCGTTCCCATCTTTTCGACCATGAACGAATACGTGGCGCGGTACTATCGGTGCCCGGAAAGATATATCAAGTTCACGATTGCTGGCCCGCTTTCCAAAGAAGAAGGATTTTTTCGATTTGGGAACGAAGGGCTTTGCTATGGACAGCTTGCTAGAGACACGCCATTTCCGACACCGAATGGGAAACTTTGTGACGTGATAAGCCATACTTCTAATAATAACGGGATCACATATCTTCCATTTGACGTTACGCAGGTCGTAGATAATCTTAGACTCGAATTATATTCAAAGAACTCTCGCCATGGTGAATCCCGCTTTGGCTCAATCCTGAACGAAATATACTACTTCCTACGTCCGCTGCTGCCGGGGGGCGTCAGAAGAATTCTCCAGAAGGCACGACTCTCGGGTTGGAAGTCTCTCAAGTTTCCCAGATGGCCAGTTGACCGTAGTGTAGACGTCCTGTTTGAGCAGTTATTGCTCGCATCGCTCAGAGCGCAGGGGCTAGAGCGAATCCCGTTTATTTGGTTTTGGCCGGATGGAGCATCGAGCTGTGCAATTATGACCCACGATGTGGAGACAAAGCGGGGGCGTGACTTCTGCGCGACGGTGATGGATCTTGATGATGAGTATGGAATTAAGGCCTCCATCTCAATCGTGCCCGAGCTTTGTTATGAAGTGACCACAGAGTACTGGGAGTCGATCTGGAAGCGCGGTTTTGAAGTATGCGTCCAGGACTTGAACCATGACGGCCATCTTTTTAAAGATCGGCGAGAATATCTGGTACGCGTTGAGAAGATTAATGCCTACGGCAAACAATACGGAGCGACTGGATTCCGATCTGCTGTCCTGTATCGGAACCAGATGTGGTTTGATCGGCTAAAATTTTCTTACGACATGTCAGTTCCTAATGTTGCACATTTAGAGCCACAACGTGGAGGTTGCTGTACTGTCATGCCCTATTTTGTCGGGGACATCCTAGAGTTGCCAGTGACGACGACCCAAGACTATGCCCTCTTTAATTATTTGAACGAGTATTCGATCGACCTATGGAAGCGTCAGATCGAACTCATCATGGAGCAGCATGGTCTGGCCAGTTTTATTGTCCACCCTGATTACATCAATAAATCTCGCGAGTGGAACGTTTACAAGTCTCTGCTTGTACACCTTGCCCAGTTGCGAGACGCGAAGAAGCTATGGATTCCATTGTCTGGTGAGGTCGATCGGTGGTGGCGGCAACGAACCAAGATGATAATCATCGAAGAACAGCACGGAGTACGGATTGAAGGGGAGGGTAGTGAGCGGGCTCGTGTTGCCTATGCAGGCGAGATGGATGGAAGGCTTGTTGTTACGCTTGAGCCTTAGCCGGCTTTGCAGAGCCCGCGCCCGCCTCATCAAACAACCTTGACGGTCTGAGGGGGCCACGGCATAC
>DATHTZ010000036.1:0-3103 GCA_035462675.1 Nitrospiraceae bacterium
GCGTATCCTACTCACTTTGCGTCGGAACATTCCCGCTTCAAGCGGGTGAATCCCTTCCAGAGCGATGCTGCCGCCTAAACACAACAACAAGAACATAACCTTGTAAATGTCTTGGTCTTTAGCCGCCGCGCGATGAAGCACCCTTTCGATATGGTCCACCGTGTAGTATTGCTTCCAGGCACTCCGGTAGGCTAGTTGCCACTCCTCTTTGGACATGAGGGGATGTTCCATGGTGATATGTTCTAAGTCGTATTTGTTCATGTCCGGCTCGATCCACGCTCCACGTGCACAGTGATTCCTATGATCCTCTGAGCCTGGCAGTGGAGTGAGAGAGAAGAATTCAAGACCGTCCAGCGGAAGCTCTTTCTTGATGATCTCAATGTCGCGCGCGATGGATGCTGGCGTGTCTGTGGGAAAGCCCAAGATATACCCGGCAATAGTCGTGCAGCCATGGTCTTTCCAAGCCTGAAGCATCTTGCGGTACTCCCAGATTTTGTTTTGATGCTTCTTCGCCCCAGCAAGAGAGTCGGGATTGAGGGTTTCTAGCCCGATGAAAATGTTGGTGCAGCCAGCTCTGGCGCATTTTTCGATGAACCGTGGAATTTTATAGGCGCCGACATCGACCTGGGCGGTGAAGGAGAGATCCAGGCCTTCCTCCTCTCGCATTTTAATGCATCGATCGAGGATGACCTCCCAGTTGCTATTCCGGGCAAAATCATCATCCGTAATAAAAAACCGTCCGACCTGCTGTTGCAGATTGGCTCGAATGAGGTTTTCAATATCATCCGGCGAGCGGTAACGTGACTTTCGTCCCTGCACGTTAATAATCGTACAGAAACTGCACTGGAAGGGACATCCTCTTCCTGCATCAAAGCTGGACAGTCGGCGGAATGTGTTCTTCACGATATGGGTAGGCAGAAAAGGGGGGGGGTGAGTTCTCTAGACTCCGGCCCTCGTTCATGAAATTATAAATGGGTTTTAACCTGCCTGCGTAGGCATCACGCAAGACCTCGTCCAGATGACTCTCCGCTTCCCCGGCAAAGAGGCTGATGCCTTTATCGTTGGCGTCTTGAATCTCTCTGGGCAGTTTGGGCAGCATGGCGAGGCATCCACTTACGTGAAACCCGCCAATGACAACCGGGATTTTCGCTCTGAGAAAATGTTCCGCCAAATCCACCGCGCGTGGGAACTGATTTGTCTGAACACCAACGAGGCCGATCATGCCGGAGGTATAGCCGGTCATCTTTCGAATAATTGATGTGACGGGAATCACGGTGTTCGTTTCGTCATAGATGTCGATGTTAATGGTGACGCTGTCACCCAAAACCTTGCGTCTCGTGCAGTCGAGCGCGAGGCCGTTCAGGACAGCGAGTGTATTCGAGGGAATGGCGGAACGGATCCACTGAATCACATAGCCATCGTCATCGTAATGGGATGGTTTAATGAGAACGAGAAGAAAGCTCTTGACTGGCCCCATAGAGTGCCATCCCGCCACAACCTTCTGGTTAAGATGGTGAGCCTTTCCGAAGTGAGGAGGCAATTAAACCGAGGGTTAACGACTGATCAACTCCGCTATAGTTGCGCCGGCCTATTCCATATCGCATTAGTCATGCGTTGACCCTTCCGTTGTCGTTGCTATGAATGGTGCCTCCTTCGGCGTCGCACTTGAGATTGCCACTACCTTTGTACGTAATGCGGCACGATTTACTTGTATGAGGTTGTATCCACTGGTTGAGTATGAACGTCGGTCGGTACATTAAACATGGATCACACGCTTTGTCACTAATATCTAAATTGAGATGGCCAGTCTGAGCAATAGTGCTCACTTCCACGGTTAAACCGGGGCCAGATGGTATAAATGGGCTTGGTCAGATAATTGAACGAATTGTGGCGGGGATAGTTCTAGCGCAGAACAGACGCATTTATTAAGGGCAACCGTTTAGGCGTGCTGGAGATTTATAAGCGGAAGTGGCTTGCAGATTCGCAGAAGGTAGAGCTGATGGTGTATTCCCGATAATTGATTTTCTTGCTCATGCGGCTAACCCTTTCCCTTCGGCAGGAGGCACTTCTTTTCCAGCTCCTGCAGACAAGCCGGCAGACACCCGGCGGCTAGGGTTTGCATTCGATAGCAAGGCGATATTCAGGAACAACGATTCCTCCGCTTCCTACAACGGAAGATTCTCGGTTAACAATGCGATACCCAGCAGGGCACAGCTCACCCGCTTTCTTGTAACAATCGTCCAAGGTTCGTCCCATTCCACTGCACCGCATTGAATAGACGGTATTTCCGTTAGGTCCCGTGAAGGAGACAGGTTCAATTGAGGCGCACGCGGAGAGGAACACGAGAAACGGAATGGACCACACCGTGGGATCTTCCCCCTGCCGAATTGCAGGACGCACAAAGTAACTGTCTGGCAGGCTGCAGAAAAACGTTTTTTAACCTCTTCCGAAGCGTGGACTTCGGTGGCTGGAATGACCTCCAACTTATTCGAAAACCGCATTTACTTCGATCAGGACAGGCGAACAGCCCATGCTGAGACATTTCACTTATTCTAACGAATATCATACTTTCTGCGGGTTTTGCCCAATGAACGAGCGAGTTTTTCAGCAACCTGCTAGACAATAAATGCCGGTCACTTGCCTTTCGGCAAGATGCCTTACCGCTCTAACTCCTGCCAATGCACTTCCACGAGATCCATGAGCAAGGCTTTCACTAACTTGCTCTCAACAGCCGCCTGGATCTTGGCCTTAATGATGATGTCTCGTGGAACTTCTCGGAAGTTCCATGCCCCTGCTTCATCCTGATCTTTGGGCTTTGCCAGGGGGGAAGTATACAACTATCCTTAACTCGCGCACTAGAGTTTAGACTTGAAGCAATCGCACTGACGGCGGCCTGACGCCGATACTCTGCTGCTTCCACCTGTTTCTTCGGCCCGTTGAAGAATTTGGTGGGCCTATAGGGGTCGAACCTACGGCCCGCTGATTAAGAGTCTCGACAACGACCTACCTCAGGACACTCAGCACAATGAATCAGCAGCAAAGGGGGAGGATTCGTGATGGCACAAGTCATCATGGATCATCCTGGGTCAGGGTGTTTTGGCAC
>DATHTZ010000037.1:0-17079 GCA_035462675.1 Nitrospiraceae bacterium
CCTCTTTGCACTTCCCTGCTTCTGGGTAACGCTCGAGTTGCTCCGAACGTATGCTCTGAGTGGATTACCCTGGGGCCTTCTCGGGTATTCTCAATATCGCCAGATTGAGATCATTCAGATTGCAGATCATATGGGAGTGTACGGGGTCTCCTTTCTTATCGTCATGGTCAATGTCGCCATAGCCGAATTCCTTTCCTGGCTGATGCCACTCCTCAGGAGATTCCGTCCGGCAAGGCTCCCATGGGAACTAGTAGCGATGGCGGCCTTGCTGGTCATGCTCTCTTGGGAATATGGTCTTGCAACACTCTCTGGAGCGCCGTTTTCTGATATCCCCCGATCGTCCATTAACGTGGGAGTGGTGCAGCCGAATGTCGATCAGGCGGTCAAGTGGGATACGGCCTATCGAGAGGAGACGCTCGCGCGGCTCAACCGGCTGACGGAACGGATCGGCCTAGGCACAGATTTGGTGGTGTGGCCTGAGGCGGCGACACCGTTCGTCTTTGAACGTGAGCCGGTCTATCAGCTGCAACTCATTGCGCTGGCCAATCGCGCCCAGGCGCCGATCCTGTTTGGAAGCCCCGCCCTTCGTTTCTATCCGGATCGCAAGCCCTATCTATTGAACAGCGTCTACTTCCTCTCTCCCGATGGGCAGACATTAGGGCGGTACGACAAACAGCATCTCGTGCCGTTCGGGGAATATATTCCGCTCAAGTCTTCTCTCTTATTTTTCCTCGACAAATTGGTGGAAGGGATCGGCGATTTCGAAGCCGGAACCGGTCCGACCGTCTTGACATTGACACCGAAGCCTCGGCCTGCGGCTGCAGGCACGGCGGGAACTGTGCCGCGACCGATCAATTTCGGGGTGGCGATTTGTTACGAAGTGATCTTCCCAAACCTGGTACGGCAATTCGCCGCGAATGGGGCGGAGTTCTTGGTGACTGTGACGAATGATGCCTGGTTTGGTGCCTCGTCGGCTGCCTCGCAACATTTCTCGATGGTGGTGTTTCGTTCGGTCGAAAATCACTTAGCCTTTGCTCGCTCAGCCAACACCGGCATATCCGGGTTCATCGATCCGTTCGGGCGCATCGTCGAAACCACGCCGACCTTTACGGAGCAGGCCGTCAAGGCGACGATGCAGGTCTGGCGTCCTCATACGTTTTACAGTCGGCACGGCGATGTGTTTGCCTACGGCTGTGCTATAATCTGCGCGCTTTTGTTCCTGTTCGGCATTTTCCGCAGCAAGGAACATGAGCCCGACGCAGTGGCGGCCACTCCGGTATAACGTGAAAGGATCGCTCCATGTTGGATGAGGTAAAGGATCGCGTACGGGCTGTCGAACAATTGATATCGGAACTACGGGGGCATCTTTGACTTCGCTCGCATGACGGCCGAGTTGGCGGATCTGGAACAACAGACGTCGCTGCCTGATTTTTGGAGCAATGCTCAGAAGGCCGCGAAGATCAGTAGAAAGAAATCCACGATTGAGCGCGACCTCCAGAGGTGGCGCGATATCGATGCGAAGAGGGACGATCTGGGCGCGTTACTCGAGTTGGCAGAAGAAAGCGGTGACGCGGGGCTTACGAAGGAGTTGGCGCTCAACCTGGATCAATTCGAACCGAAGCTCGCCGCCCTGCGGCTTGAACTTCTGCTTTCAGGCGAACTGGACCCCAACAACGCCATTGTGGCCATCCATCCAGGCGCCGGCGGGACGGAGTCGCAGGATTGGGCTCAGATGCTGCTTCGTATGTACGTCCGTTGGGCCGAGAGCAAGAAATTCAAGGTCGAAACGCTGGACCTGCTCCCAGGAGAAGAAGCGGGAATAAAAAGCGTTACATTCTCGGTGACGGGAGCCTACGCCTATGGCTACCTCAAGGCCGAAGCAGGTGTACACCGGTTGGTGCGCATTTCACCCTTCGATGCCAATAAGCGGCGGCATACCTCCTTTGCCTCGGTCTTCGTCTATCCTGAGGTAAATGAGGACATCGACCTTGTGATCGAAGACAAAGACCTCAAGATCGACACCTTTCGCGCAGGCGGCGCAGGCGGCCAGAACGTGAATAAGGTTGAGACGGCTATTCGCATGACGCATCTGCCGACTGGAATTGTTGTGCAATGTCAAAATGAACGATCACAACTGCAAAATCGCAATGGCGCGATGAAGGTCTTGAAGGCGCGCCTCTATGAACTGGAACTGAAAAAGAAAGAAGCGGAATTTAACGCGATCGTCGGGGAAAAGAAGGATATTGCCTGGGGCAGCCAAATCCGATCATATGTGTTCCAGCCGTATCAAATGGTTAAAGATCTGCGGACCGGCTATGAAGTAGGACAGGTGGCCGCCGTCATGGACGGCGATCTAGACGGATTTATCCAGGCCTATCTCAAAGGGAAAATGGCAAATAGCATAAGCCAAGAGGCGCTGGATGAACCACCCATCTAACCCTTTGCCATCACCTCAGGCCTGAAACAGCCATGGACGAACTGAATGAACAGCAGCAGCAGCGCATCAAAAAGCTCGATGTCCTGCGTGAAGCGGGTGTCGCGCCCTACGGATCGCGCTTCGAAGTGAAGGATCGCGCGGGCCAACTGATCAAACTCCATGGAGAGAAAACCAAAGAGGTCCTGGAAGACCAGACGATACCCTGCACCCTTGCAGGACGTATCGTTGCCCTGCGGCGATTCGGCAAGGCCGGCTTCGCGGTACTGCAAGACGGATCCGACCGGCTTCAAGTCTACCTCAAGAAAGATTATCTCTCGGAACAAGCCTATCGCGTTGCGGAACAGCTGGATCTGGGCGATTGGATCGGCGTAACCGGCATTCTCTTTCGCACGAAGACCAATGAGTTCACCGTCGAGGTCTCAGAGCTGACCTTCTTGAGCAAAGCGCTCAGACCGCTTCCGGAGAAGTGGCACGGGTTGACGGACGTCGAAACTCGCTATCGGCAGCGCTATGTCGACTTGATCGCCAACCCTCAAGTCCACGGCATCTTTGCCACGCGCAGCCGAATCATCGCCGGCATTCGCGCCTTTTTGATCGAACGCGGATTCCTTGAGGTCGAAACACCGATGATGCATCCGATTCCCGGAGGCGCGGCGGCGAAACCCTTTGTCACACACCATAATGCACTCAACGTCGATCTCTACCTCCGCATTGCGCCGGAACTCTATTTGAAACGGCTGATCGTCGGCGGCTTTCCTCGCGTCTTTGAGATCAACCGCAACTTCCGGAATGAAGGCATCTCGACCATTCACAACCCTGAATTCACGATGCTGGAGTTCTACGTCGCCTATGCCGACTATCAGGACCTGATCATCCTCACGGAAGAACTCGTCTCCTCTTTGGCACAGCAGGTGCTCGGCAAGACGGTCATCGAGTATCAGGGCAAAGAGATCACTCTCACGCCTCCATGGCGCCGCTGGTCCTATCATCAGTCGATTCTGGAAGTGAACAACCTCGATCCTTCTGTCTTTGAGGATAAGGAGAAGGCGATTGCTGCGGCCAAACAGCTGAACATCGCAGTCGATCCAAAATGGCCGCTCTTCAATATCGTCAACGAGATCTTCGAAGAAACGGTGGAGCCCAATCTGCAGCAGCCGACGTTCATCACCGACTACCCGATCGAGATTTCCCCGCTTGCACGACGCAAAGATTCGAACCCGGCTTTGACCGATCGCTTCGAGCTCTACATTGCCGGCCGGGAAATCGCCAACGCCTTTTCAGAGTTGAACGATCCGCTGGATCAACGAGAACGGTTCGAAGGTCAAGCGGCGCAGCGGGCCGCGGGCGACGAAGAGGCGCATCTGGTCGACGAAGACTTCCTGCGCGCTCTGGAATACGGCATGCCACCAACCGCTGGGGAAGGGATCGGCATCGATCGGCTGATCATGCTCTTTACCGACCAAGCGTCGATCCGCGACGTGGTTCTCTTTCCCCAACTCAGACCTGAGAAATAACGGTGGCACTCCCCTACGAAATCTTTGTCGGGTTGCGATACCTGCGCGCGAAGCGGCGGAATCGGACGATTTCATTGAACACCGTAGTCTCCATTGCCGGAATCACACTCGGTGTGGCTGCCCTAATCGGCACGGTCGGCATCATGACCGGGTTTAAGGAGGACATTCAGGCGAAGATTCTTGGAACAACGGCCCATATCATCGTGCAGGACCGAATGAAGGACGGCATGAGCGAGTACGATCCCGTCGTCAAACAAGTTGCAACCGTTCCGGGTGTCGTGGCCGCAACCCCGTTTGTGCTCAAGCAGGTCTTGCTCACGACCCAGAATGGCGTGCAAGGCATCGTCATCCGAGGCATCGATCCGCAACGCGAAGCGACGGTGACCGAGCTGGCTAAGAATCTCTCGACCGGAGAGTTAGCCGACCTCAGCAAGCCGGTCAAGGTGAAACAGCCACCGGCCGATGCTCCAAACGGCCCCGCAATCGAGACAGAAAAACCCGGCATCATCCTGGGCAAAGAATTAGCGATGCGACTCGGCGTTTTTGTCGGTGATACGGTCAACGTGGTGTCCCCTCCAGCCGGCCCGATCAGTGCGATCGGCATGGTACCGAAGATCCGTACCTTCGCGCTGGTCGCACTGTTTCAATCCGGCATGTATGAGTACGACTCGTCGTTGGCTTACATCGATCTCGCGGAAGCGCAGAAGTTTTTCAACATGGGACACACCGTGACGGGCATTGAGATCAAAGTCACGGACGTCTTCCATGCGGACGAGACGGCCCGTTCCGTGGAGCAGTCGCTCGGCTTCGCCTACGGTGCGCGTGACTGGATGCAGATGAATCGTAATCTGTTCTCGGCACTCAAACTCGAAAAGACGATGATGTTTTTGTTGTTAGTGCTGATTACGATTGTGGCGTCCTTCAACATCGTGAGCACCCTCACCATGATCGTGACTGAAAAACAAAAGGAGATTGCGATCCTCAAGGCCATGGGCGCAACCAGAAAAAGCATTCGTCGCATTTTTATGCTGAACGGATTGATCATTGGTCTGTCCGGGACCGCCATCGGCATCCCGCTCGGCTATACGTTTCTCTGGCTGATCCAGACATTCTGGACCTTCGATGCTTCGGTCTATTACATCTCGCGAATCCCCGTCCATGTACAAATGATGGATGTCTTCCTTGTGGCTGGCTCCGCAATTCTGATTAGCTTTGCCGCCACGGTCTACCCTTCGCTCCAGGCGGCCAAACTCGAACCGGTAGCTGCGTTGCGCTACGAATGATCATGCCTGCCCCTTCAGCCTGTAACTTTGATTCTGGAGCTCAGGTGTGATCACCGTCACTGATCTGACCAAATCGTTCCCGATGGGAGAGCAAACCCTCACGGTGCTGAAGGGCGTGAATCTACAGATTCGGCGTGGAGAATTGATTGCCATTGTCGGAGCGTCAGGAGCCGGAAAAAGCACGCTGCTCCATATTATTGGGACACTCGATCGCCCCACTTCCGGGACGGTCCACTTCGACGGCCAGGATATGTTTCACATGTCGGAAGGCGAACAGGCGGATTTTCGGAATCG
Source organism: Nitrospiraceae bacterium (assembly GCA_035462675.1). Taxonomy (GTDB): domain Bacteria; phylum Nitrospirota; class Nitrospiria; order Nitrospirales; family Nitrospiraceae; genus Palsa-1315. The sequence goes on from DATHTZ010000037.1 coordinate 5,529, forward strand.
GCGTATTGGGTTTGTCTTCCAATTTCATCATCTTTTGCCGGAATTCACAGCGCTTGAAAATGCCTGTATGCCGGCTCTGATTCAGCGACGGCACCCGGCCGACATTGAACCGGAAGCCATCACGTTGTTGCAGGAAGTCGGGCTGGGAGCTCGCTTACATCACAAGCCTGGCGAGTTATCAGGCGGTGAGCAGCAACGCGTGGCAGTCGCCCGAGCCCTCTTGCAGAAACCCGATCTCGTGTTGGCTGATGAGCCGACGGGAAACCTGGATACGCACACAGGCGAGGCGCTTTTTGCCATGATGCGTGAACTGAACAAAGCCCGCGGGACGACCTTCGTGATCGTCACCCATAACGATAAGCTATCGGCCCAAGCCGACCGGATCGTGTATATGCAGGATGGTCAGATCGTCTAACTCTTGACGAGCACCCGTTCGCTGAATACACTCGGAAGGACCTACGGGCGTTCACGCGGATGACGTAATGATGCAAATACGGATATGTATTCGGATTCTTATAGGCGTCCTTCTGTCTCTGGTGGCGACGTCGGCAGTGGCCGTAGAGTTTGTCTTTGTCGGGTCCCGCGCGGCTGGAATGGGTGGTGCCGGAGTGGCCGTCACGACCGACGCGTATGCCACCTACTGGAATCCGGCAGGTTTGGCCATGTCGAAATCCTTGGACATTCGTATCCAAGGGACGACCCAGGGGACGGACCGGCTCGGAATTGCCAATGCCTTGGACGATCTCAATGATTTCAACCCCAATGATACGTCGCCTGCCAATCAGGCGAAGGCGCAGAACATCGCCCATGAAATTAATCAAGCCGGTGCCACAATTTCTGCACTTGGCTCCGCCGGCCTGTATGTCAAAGGTCATCTCGGTGAGCACGCCTTTGGATTCAATGTGTCCGATGTCGCAACCTCCGGAGCGTTCGTGAACACGCCCTTACAAGTAACAACGAGCGGTGGACAGACCAATATTGCCGGTCAGATGGCGTTACGGGGCTTGGAAGCCAGGCAGGCTGCGTTCTCCTATGCCTATGCCTTTGCGGACAAAAGATTTTCAGTCGGTGTCACAGGCAAGGTCATCCAAGGCGCGGCCTACAACACAACGACCAACCTTCAGGGCGGAGTGGATCCGAATCTCTTGGACAATTTTGGGAAGGCAGAGATCTCCACCTCCTATGGAATCGATCTTGGAGCCATGTATCGTCCTTCGTCCTGGATGAAATTCGGCGTGGTCGCAAAAGACATCAATCAGCCGACCTTCGATGCTCCGGGTGGCCTCCAATACAAGCTGACCCCTCAGGTGCGAGGCGGTGTGGCCATGAATCCCTGGTCGACGATGACCATTACCGCCGACATGGATATCACGTCTAATCAGACACTTATTCCCGGTCTCAAGAGCCAGGTCCTGAGCCTCGGTATAGAACAGACGTTTCTGTCGGAATTTCTCTCGTTCCGCGTGGGGACCTATAAGAATGTGCAGGACGCGGGATCCATCTTCACGCCGACCGCCGGACTCGGACTTCGCATGTACTCCTTTCGTCTGGACGCAGCCGGAGGGTACGATTTTGACAACGGCGGCGGGCTGGTCTCAGGGGCTATTGCTTGGACTTTCTAATGGTATACTGAATCCATGCCGACGACTCGACGCCATATGTTTCAGCTTGCTCTCTCCGCACTCATCCTGTTCATCGCCGGATGCGGCGGATTGCAGGAGGTCTGGGAAGGACCAGGTGCGAGAATGTTCCGGCCTCAAGCTATTGCGGTGCTGCCCCCCATGACCAGCCAATATGACAACGCTCGCGAGGATATTCAAGAAGTCCTGTCCAGCGCCCTGAACAAGACCGCCAATATCGAGCGTGTGATGTCGCCTGAGAATGTGACGGATATCTTCCAGGCCTCAAAAGAGGCGTTCGATGCGCTGGTGTTCTACTTCTCACGTCTGGAAATGACGGGTCAGTCCGACAAAGATTCCGCTGTGAAGTTGGGGAAAGCGCTGAACGTGGACTCGTTCTTAGTCGTACGGGTCAACTCCTGGGAGTACATGCGCAAAGAAGGCGACAATGTCGGTCGGGTTGGCCTGAGCCTCCGCCTGGTAGATGCTACCACCGGCACCACGGTATGGAAAGCGCGACATGAACGTTCGAGCAGCTATATGTTCTACCGGCCGAATTTAAAGGATGTCGCAAAAGAGTTGGCCGCTGAGATGATTCATGCCATGCCCCCCCAAGCCAAACGATAGCCCTCCCGCGCTGAGTTTTCACCAGTGCGCGTGAAGAGACCGACTCGCGTCAGGTCCAACAGCGCTTTGTCTGGCTTTCGATGAGAAGAAGCTGAGATCAAACGCCTAGCCCGATCTATGCTGAGCCGCTCGCATGGCGGTTTTCAATGAGCGGACAAATTCTGCGACATGCTTCACCATCTCTGGTTTCTGTCGGTATACGGCGATCTGCTTCACGATCGCGCTGCCGACGATCACCCCATCGGCAATGGCTGCAACCTTGGCAGCATCCTCCGGCGTCGCAACCCCGAAGCCGACCGCCACGGGAACATGGGTGACTTTCCTGATTTTTTCTACGTTCTTAGCCACATCGACCAGGTTGACCAATTTCGCCCCAGTGATCCCGGTCAACGATACGTAATAGACGAAGCCCTGGGACTGGCGCGCCACAAAGGTCCGCCGTTCCGCCGTGCTCGTAGGTGCAAGAAGAAAAATCAGTGGAAGTCCAACTGAGGCAGCCGGCCCCTTGAGCGGGCCCGCTTCGTCCGGCGGCATGTCAGGCATGATCAGCCCATCAACACCGGCTTGCGCTGCTTCTTGGCAGAACCGTTCAAGACCGAACGCGTGAATACTATTGTAGTAGGCCATCAAGACTAGTGGAATCTTGGTTCTGGCCCTGAGGCATGTGATCATGGAAAGGATCGCTCGAAGCGATGTTCCACTACGTAAGGCTCGTTCGGCCGCCTGTTGGATGACGGGCCCGTCGGCGATGGGATCGGAAAACGGGACACCCAGTTCAATAATATCGGCCCCGGCCTGCTCTAACTCGACGACAAGTTGTTCGGTCTCTTGCAGTGAGGGGTCACCTGCCATTATATAAGCGATGAGAGCCTTCTCGCCTCGCTGCCGAAGCTGTGTAAAGGTACGGTCGAGCTTCGATGTCACAGCGTGATCCCTCGCATGTTGGCGATCTGCTGGACATCCTTATCTCCACGACCGGATAGATTTACGACCAGAATCTGGTTCTTCTTCATTGTAGGCGCCACCTTCACCGTGTGGGCAACGGCGTGAGCGCTTTCGAGGGCCGGCATGATGCCCTCTTCTCTGGCCAGCAGATCGAACGAAGCCATGGCTTCGTCATCGGTCACCGAGGTGTATTCGGCTCGCCCTTGATCCCGCAAATAACTGTGTTCAGGGCCGATCGCGGCATAATCCAACCCGGCTGAAACCGAATGGGTAAGATTCACTTGTCCGTCGTCACCCTGGAGCAGATAGGTCATGGTGCCTTGTAAGACACCCGGCTTCCCTCCCGCAAAACGCGCGGCATGCTTTCCGCTCGCGACCCCCAGGCCCCCGGCTTCGACGCCGATCATTTTTACCTTCTTGTCCCGAATGAATGCATGGAAGAGTCCTATGGCATTGCTGCCCCCACCGACGCAAGCGATAAGGCAATCCGGCAACCGGCCCTCAGCCGCCAAGATCTGGCGGCGAGCTTCACGTCCGATGATAGATTGGAAATCCCGGATCATCATCGGATAGGGATGGGCCCCGAGCACAGAACCGAGAATGTAGTGGGTCGTGCGGATATTCGTCGTCCAATCACGCATCGCCTCGCTAATGGCGTCCTTGAGCGTGCGGCTTCCCGCATCGACCCCCGTGACGGTCGCGCCGAGCAATCGCATCCGGAAGACGTTCAGTGCCTGGCGCCGCATGTCTTCGGTCCCCATATAAATTTCACATTGAAGCCCAAACATCGCCGCGACAGTTGCCGTCGCCACCCCATGTTGTCCAGCTCCGGTTTCAGCAATAATTCGCGGCTTCTTCATCCGTCGGGCTAGAAGTCCCTGCCCGATCGCATTATTGATTTTGTGAGCGCCGGTATGACAGAGGTCTTCGCGCTTTAAATAGATTTTCGCTCCACCCAACCGCTTCGTGAGTCGTTGTGCAAAGTAGAGCGAGGTTGGTCGGCCGACGTAGTGCTTCAAATAATAGGCGAGTTCGGACTGGAAACCCCGGTCTTTTTTCACCCGGGCATACTCCTGCTCCAATTCAAGCAGGGCAGGCATGAGTGTTTCAGGGACATAGCGCCCGCCATACGCGCCGAAGCGACCTTGCTTGTTGGGAACCGAACTCATTGCCGGCCTCGTACTTATTAGCAAACTACTGCAGAACTATTTCGCACAGCGAACTTCGATGACCTGCACATCTGGAACAAAAAACCACGCTCACAGGATGCTCAAAAAGTTCGTCCAGCGATTCGTGAAACGTTAGACGTGAAAGGTTTTGGGTGAAGAGGACTCGGTCGACCTACGTTTCACCTTTTACCCCTTACCTTTCACGGCTCATTGATCGACGCGAGAACGAAGCTGGCGAGCTTTTTCAGCATCCTGCCGAGTGCCGCAGTATAGACGGGCTCATGTCGGAGAGACAACCTTTACCCGCATGATTCATGAACGCTTCTGCTGCAATCGCGGTGCTTGAAAACAGAATCCCATGCGGGACTCTTTCTTCGCGCCAGGATCATGCTACGGCGCTCGACCTCGCAAGCGCGGTGACGACGCACCTGGACGCGTCTAACCGTCCCGCCCAGGCAGGCAGGCTTGCCGCTCAGTCGGTCAACATCCTGTTTCAAGTATGCTTCCCTCCCTCGCGGCTCCGCGCGCCTGTCTCGCATGGCGACTGCGCGATTTCGCTACGAACCGTCATGAATACTGCGGGTTGACCGCTCGAATGAATGCGCGCACTTTCTCATGATCCTTCTTGCCCGGCGCTTGCTCGACACCGCTGCTCACATCCACGCCATACGGACGCACCGCCTGGATCGCCTTTTCAACATTGGCTGGAGTGAGCCCCCCAGCCAAAAGTATGTTCGCAGCCTTCGCTACTTCTGCCGCAAGTTTCCAATCGATCACCTGTCCAGTGCCTCCATAGGCCTGATCGGAAAACGCGTCCAGCACGAACCCTCGAACACCGGCCCGGCCACGGAATTCCGCCAAGGCGAGAAACGTGCTCCGATCTTTTACGCGAAGCGCTTTCAAGACCGTACGGCCTAACTCTTTGCAATAGATCGCCGATTCGTTTCCGTGCAACTGTGCGAGTGCGAGGCCGCAGTCGTCCATCAGATTACGAACGACCTGTTGCTCTTCGTCAACAAATACACCCACCGGTATCACCAAGGGAGGCAGGCTCATCACGATCCGACGGGCCAGCGTGGGTTCGATATACCTGGGGCTTTTTCGATAGAACACGAATCCTAAAGCATCGGCCCCTGCCTCGATTGCCACGGCGGCATCCTCGGCGTTGGTAATACCGCAAATTTTGACTTTGGGTATATAGGCCATCTTAGCGAACTGCGGAAAAACTGTTGTGGCAAGCCAACGCTCCTCGATACCGTGTAACGTAAAACGTGAACCGTAAGGCGCATCTCGTGGGAAGACGGAGCTGATAGCTAATGACAGATAGCTTGCGGCTCGGACGAGATCCTATAATCTTCGTGATACGTTTCACCTTTCACGTCTAACGATCTTCGTATGCTGGCGGACTTTTTCAGCATCCTGCTAAGCGGGCGATGGAGCCGGCACTCCTCGCAACTCACGGATCTTTGCGGCCGTATCTTCCGCACGAATGAGCGATTCTCCGACGAGCATGGCATGGACGCCAGCTTCGATCAACCGCACCACGTCGGCTCGCTGATGGATGCCGCTTTCGCTGACGATCAGCTTGCCGGACGGAATCCGTTTTGCCAAACGCAGCGTGATCTCCAGATCGGTTGTGAAGGTCTTGAGGTCTCGGTTGTTGATGCCGATCAGTCTGGCGTCCGGGAGACGTTCCAATACCCTATCAAGTTCGCGCTCGTGATGGGTTTCGATGAGTACATCCAAGCCTAACCCCCTGGCGAACGCATAGAAATCAATTAATTGCTGTCGTTCAAGCGCGGCAACAATCAAGAGGACCGCATCGGCCCCGTAGGCTCTCGCTTCGTAAAACTGGATCTCATCAACCATGAACTCTTTGTTCAAAGCAGGCAGGGGCACCGATTGTTTGATCTCGCGGAGGCAGTCGAGGCTTCCCTGGAAAAAGTCCTTGTCGGTTAAGACGGATAGAGCCGAGGCGCCATGGGTATGATAGGTCTTGGCTATCTCGAGGAAGTCAAACCGATCGGAAAACTCGGGACGGAGGAGGCCAAGACTGGGTGAAGCTTTTTTGACTTCGGCGATGAGCGATGGGCTGCCGCTTGTTCTCGTGGCCTCAAGGGTCACGGCAAAACCGAGTGGACCTGGCGCGTCTTGAATCTTCGCCTTCAACTCGGAGAGGTAGCCTCGGCTTCGCTTGCGCCGGATCTCCGCTTTCTTATGCTCAAGAATGCGAGAAAGAATCACAATGGCGTCAACCCTTATTGGTAAATGCGATCAGACGAGCCATTTTCTCGGCTGCGGCACCGGAGTCGATGACCTGACCTGCCAAGAGGAACCCCTCTTGAAGGCTTGCCGCCTTGCGCCCTGCAACAAGAGCCGGCGCGGCATTCAAACAGACGATGTCCCGCTTCGGCCCCTTCCGTCCTTGGAGAGTGTCGCGAGTCATCGCCGCATTCTCTTGCGGCGTCCCTCCGGTCAGCTGTTTGGCCGGGACTAGTACAAGTCCGAACTCCCCTGGGTCCAGTAGATAGTTCGAGAGCACACCCCCCTTGGCTTCCGAGATCTGCGTCTTCGTAGTGAGAGTGATCTCATCGAGTCCGTCCATCCCATGGACGACAAAGCAATGCTGTGATCCCAGATGCATGAGCACATTCCCTAACAAAGCAGTTAACCGCCCCTCATAGACGCCGAGCACTTGAATGGTGGCTCCTGCAGGATTGGTCAAGGGGCCCAAGAGATTCAACATGGTCCTGATGCCCAGTTCCTGCCTTGGTCCGGCACAATATTTCATGGCTCCATGATAGAGCGGAGCAAAGAGAAAGCCGATACCAACCTCATTGATACAATCGGCCACTCGTTCAGTCGGCAAATCAATCTTGACCCCAAGGGCTGAGAGGACGTCTGCACTCCCTGATTTGGACGACACTGAACGGTTGCCGTGCTTTGCCACGGTCAAACCTGCGCCTGCGAGGACAAACGCCGTCGTGGTGGAAATATTAAACGTGTGAGCCCCGTCCCCGCCCGTACCACACGTGTCCACGACTAGAGGATCTCCGATGGCAATGCGGACGGCTTTGGCACGCATCGCCCGCACGGAACCGGAAATTTCCTCGACGGTTTCCCCCTTCAGACGGAGTCCCATCAAGTAGGCGGCAATTTGGGCCTGAGTCGCTGCACCCTCCATGATCTCGAGCATCACCGATTCGGCTTCTTGTTCGGTGAGGGAACCGCGGTCGGCGAGTGTGGCAATCGCGTCTTTGATCATGGATCGGAGGCCAGCCTGGCCTGCCTACAGTTTAAGGAAGTTACGGAGGAGGTCCTTCCCCGGCATGGTGAGGATGGATTCCGGATGAAACTGCACCCCTTCGATACCCAGCGATCGATGGCGTAGCCCCATAATTTCCCCCTCGTCTGTCTCGGCGGAGATTTCAAAACAGGAAGGCAACGTTTCTCGCTTCACGATCAGAGAATGGTAGCGTGTGGCGTCAAAGGGACGGGGCAGCTGATGGAAAATCGTTTTCCCGTCGTGCTGGATCTTCGACGTTTTGCCGTGCATCAGCCGTTCGGCTCGAACGACTTCGCCGCCAAACGCCACGGCCAGAGACTGATGGCCGAGGCAGACGCCCAAGAGCGGGAGACGCCCGCCAAAATGTCGGATGGTCTCGACCGATACGCCCGCTTCCACTGGCGTACAAGGTCCTGGAGAAATGACGATGCGGCTAGGTTGCAGAGACTCAATCTGGTCGATCGTAATCTTATTGTTGCGGAATACCCGAACATCTTCACCCAGCTCCCCGAAATATTGCACGAGGTTATAAGTGAAGGAATCATAGTTGTCGATCATCAGTAACATAATCAAAAGAGCGTATGGCGAATGGCATATGGCGTATGGGCAAGATCGCCGAGTATTGATCTCGATTCCGTCTTTTCTTGCCATACGCTATACGCCTCGGCTCTTAGCTCCCTCATTCCAGTCCCTGCTCGGCCAATTCGACGGCCTTCATCATGGCCTGAGCCTTATTACAGGTCTCTTCATATTCGTATTCAGGATTTGAATCGGCGACAATACCGGCCCCGGCTTGAATGAAGGCCTGGTGTCTTTTTACGACGACCGTCCGGATATTAATGCACATATCCATGTTGCCGGAAAAGCTAAAGTAGCCCACTGCACCGGCATAGGGGCCTCGCCTTGTGGGCTCGAGTTCATCGATGATCTGCATGGCTCGAATCTTCGGCGCCCCGGAGACCGTGCCGGCAGGAAAACAGGCACGCAACACGTCGTACGACGTCTTCGACTCATCCAGTTGCCCTGTCACATTCGAAACGATATGCATGACATGGGAATACCGTTCGACGTGCATGAGCGAATCCACCATGACCGAACCTGGTTTCGCCACACGGCCGACATCGTTCCGCCCAAGGTCGACGAGCATCACATGCTCGGCCCGTTCCTTTTCATCCGCCAAGAGCCTCCGCTCCATCTGCTGATCCTCGTCAAGATTAACGCCTCGGCGGCGCGTGCCGGCAATGGGGCGGACGGAAATGACGCCATTTTCGCAACGGACGAGCGTCTCCGGAGAGGAACCGACCAGCTCGACTCCCGCGATGCGCAGGTAATACATATAGGGAGATGGATTCACGACGCGCAATGCGCGGTAGAGCTGTAATGAAGGCGCCTGCACGTTGGCCTCCCACCGCTGGGATAACACCGCTTGTACGACATCGCCTGCCCTGATGTATTCCTTGGCCCGCATGACCATCTTCTCAAAATCAGCCTTGCTCATGTTTGCCGTAAAGGTCACCGGCTTGCGGCGGCGATGCAGACGCGTTCGGCGGAGTGGACGCCTCAGCCTTGTGATTATGCGTTCAATCCGTTCCGTTGCCGATCGGTAGGCGGCCTTGATACCACGTTCTCCTTTTGCCAAGACATGCGCGGTGGACACAACTTTGATCTTCTGCGCGACATTGTCGAAGATCAGCATCGTATCGGTGAGCAAAAAGGCAAAATCAGGAAGATTGAGTGGGTCCTTCTGCCGAACAGCCAAATCCTCAAACGTGCGCACCATGTCGTAGCTCAGGTAGCCGACTGCGCCGCCGACAAATGGAGGAAGGTCCGGCATGGTGACCGGACGATAGCTTTCCATCATCTCCCGTAGACGCTCGAGAGGGTTCCCGCGGCTAGGAATACGCTTCTTGTGCGTGCCTTGCACGACAAGAAGGTCGCCCTGATCCTCATACACGACAATGGGTGAACCACTGCCGAGAAAGGAGTAGCGTGCCCATTTCTCGCCCCCCTCAATGGACTCTAGGAGATAGGCGGAGGGGCCATGATCGATTTTGGCAAAGGCAGAGACGGGAGTCTCATAGTCTGCAAGGATCTCTCGATAGAGCGGAACGAGATTACCCATTCCGGCATACTGCCGAAATTGGTCGAGAGTGAGTGAGTATTGCGACGGGGCCACGTGGCCGTCCTATTACTCTTGGCCCACAATGAGTTTCTGTCCTACTTCAATAATGTCGTCAGGCAACTTGTTCCACTTTCTGACCTTGTCTACCGTCACACCATGCTGTCGACTGATCCGATAGAGCGTTTCGCCAGGTTTCACGACATGAACGGCAGGCGATTGCATGCTTCCCTGAAACGAATCCGCTGGCCCGGGCACAGCGGAAACCTCCGGAGCCATCCCGGGAGCCGATGCGCTCGGATCCCCAATATTAGGCGTCGGTTCAGCTGAAAATGCCTTGGGCATCGGTTTGAGCCTGCGCTTCAAGTCGGCTTTGGCTTTGCGTTCCAGCAACGCAGATTCCTTCATGGCCTCGGATTCTTCCTGCACACGGGCCAATTGATCCCGGGAAGCTTGCAGCTGCGCCGTGAGTTCCCGATTCCTGGCTTCATACTCTATCAGTTCATTTTTGCTCCGCTTTGCTTCACTATCGAGCTCACCAGTGCGCTTCTCTTCCTGGGCAAGAAGGCGTTGAAAGTTCAGACTGCGCGCTTTTTCCGCATCGTATTTCTCTGCCATGACACATCCGCTTAGCAATAGCCCTCCACAGATGATAGTGACGATTCGCAAGCTGAATCTCGGCATCAACTTGTTCACGCAATCCTCCCTTTTCATGGATACCTCCCCTGACGATCGTGACGAACTTTCCCTCTTGCCGCACATGGTAGACATTGGCTGCCGACCAACGAAAAATCGACTCAAATAAGTGTATTACAATAGTGTCTATCGCCCTGAAAGTCAAAGCGAATATGGCACCTTCGTCGTTTGACCCACTCCCTAACCCTATGGTACGGTCTGAGCCGTCACTTCCGCAGTTCGTCGCCATCCAGTCCTATGGCCCACGCCGACATCCTTGCCAGACTGAAGGCCCTCAGGGATGAAATCAGGCGCCACGACTATCTGTACTACGTCAAGGATCACCCAGAGATTTCCGACTCCCAGTATGATCATCTTTTTCGAGAACTGCTCGAACTGGAACAAGCACACCCTGAATTGGTGACACCGGATTCTCCGTCTCAACGAGTCGGCGCACCGCCGCTCCAGGAATTGGTCAAGGTTCCCCACGAACAGCCGATGCTCAGTCTGGACTCAATTGTAGACCAGAGTGAGGTTCAAGCGTTCGACCAACGGATGAAACGCGAATTGGAAACCCCCTCCGTTGAGTACAGTGTTGAACCAAAATTCGATGGGTTATCGGTCGAACTGATGTTCGACCATGGAATCTTTACTCGTGGAGCGACCAGAGGCGACGGAGCGACCGGAGAAGATGTCACTGTCAATCTCCGCACGATTCGCTCCCTACCGCTGCAATTGCACGCGCAATCCAACCTTCCCGACCATCTTGTCGTGCGGGGCGAAGTCTATATGCGCCTCGACGATTTCCAAACCCTCAACCGCCGGATCATAGAACGGGGCGACGACGCCTTTGCCAATCCACGCAACGCGGCCTCCGGTTCGCTCCGACAACTGGACTCCACGATTACTGCAACCCGTCCGTTGGTCGTAACCTGCTACGAAATTATGGCCGTATCTGGGTCTATCCCACCGACCCATTGGGATGAGCTGGAAACCTTGGCCCAGTGGGGTCTCCCGATACCTGAAGGTGAGCGTCGACGGCTCTGTGTTTCAATCGATGGCGTGATCGCGTTTCACCGCGAAACGGAATCGATGCGGGATCAGCTACCCT
>DATHTZ010000038.1:0-6001 GCA_035462675.1 Nitrospiraceae bacterium
ATCTCTTCGGACCGGAGGCGTATCGATCTGTCCCGTTCCATCCGTCTCATGTACCACAACTCCAAGATACAAGGCGTGAAACGTCAGGTGAGCCGGTCTAATCAACTGGCCCAAGAGCTTGAACTCTGCAGGGCTTGGCGAAGGACAGGCAGAGCTCTCTGCGGGCCCCCGCGATCCGACTCCAGCCAGGGCCGCGCAGGCTCTCAGGAGCCATCGGATGCGAGTCGCCCTCGTCACTCGACCGCACTCTCGCATGGGCATGGTAGGGATTGCATGAAGATCTGGTCAAGCCTCGCCGTCTTCCTCGTCATCGCCTTGGCCGGTTGTGGCGAGGGGGCAAAACTACTTCAGGAAAGAGAAGACGGAGGGATTGTTGCGTATCCCTTCACAGGCGAGCAGGGATCGATGCTCTCCTCGTTTCGCACAGACGCCCTCGCTCTCATGAAGGAGAAATGCGGCGGATCCTATACCATCGTGCGTGAGGGGGAAACAAAAGGGCGAACTCGTATATTCAGTCCGATACCAGACGCACAGGAAGTCGTGCACGAGCGCCGGTGGGGCATCCAATTTCAGTGTAAGTGAAACAGTCTCCTCCGAGAATCCAACGGGCTGTTCAAAAAGCTGTTCAGAACTAGACTCAGGTCGAGGTCAAGGTTGAGCGAAGATCAGACTTTTCGATCTCGGCCTTGACCTGAGCCGTAATCTTTAGACAAACTGAGAGACTCTTTCAGTGGCGCCCCGATTCAATGGGAAAGCCTGCCGCGAGCCAGGCATTCATGCTGCCGGTGACGTTGTAGACATGACGGTAGCCCAAATCAGCCAGTGTCTCTGCCGCAATGTTGCTCCGATGGCCGGACTGGCAATAGACTACTAGATGGTCATCGAGCTGGGCTCCGATGTCCCGATGCCGAGCCTGAATTTCCCTGAACTCGATGTTCAGATCGGTTCCAGGAATGAATCCTGTCGCATGTTCTTCCGCAGATCGGACATCGATCAAGATGAAACCCTTCTGCGGCATCGAAGGCGCCTTGGTCAATCCGGCACGTAACTGCTGGACCGTGAGCAAGTAGGAATGATGGGCCGACACGCCGCTGATCGAGATCGCAGACAGGAGCAATAGGCCGATAACGGCGGTGGCAATGCGCTTGAACATGGTTGGTCTCCTTTCACGAAGCAGGGTGGTAAATCGTCCGGTCCGGATTATTTTCACGAGGATATATGATAGGGATCGCATGAAGATTTGGTCAAGTCTCCCCACCCTTTTCGTGATCGCCTTGGCCGGTTGTGGCGAAGGGCAAAACTACTTCAGGAAGGGGAAGACGGGGGATTGTTGCGTATCCATTGGGGTATTCAATTTCGGCGTAAGTGAGGCAGTCTCTGCTGCAATCTATGAGTGGGTTGGTTGCGCGCGGGTCAAATCGTCGATAGTCAGCAGGCTCACAAGCGTCAACCCTTCGGCTTCAACCTTCCGCCGCCCATCCTGCTCCTTTCGATCTACGATCACCAAGGCATGCGTCACAGTCAAGCCGGTTCCTCTGGCAGCCGCGACAGCTTTGAGAAGCGAGCCCCCGCTTGTGAGCACATCGTCCACGATCACGGCGCGATCCCCTGGTTGAAACGATCCTTCGATGAGTTTTCCGAGCCCATGATCTTTCGCCTGCTTCCGAACCACGAAGGTCCGCCACGTTCGCGTCGGCTGGGCCACAAACGCAAAGTCCGAGATGCTGGTGGCAATGGAGATCGCTCCGATTTCCAGCCCGCCAAGGCAGTCGAATTCGACCGGCCGCAACGATTCGTACGCGAGGCTGGCCACAAGCCGGCGCGATCCTGGATGGGCCATCAAAGACCGACAATCGACGTAGAAGGGACTCTTTAAGCCGGAAGCGAGTGTAAACCCTGTAGCAGGGTCCCACTTGAACGATTGGTTCTCATGAAAGGCTTTCGCTAACTCAACTTTAAGAGGCAGCATCCTATAACTCGGGTATTTCTCTGCACCGCGACCGCCCATTGTATACTTGACGAGGACCAAAAAAGAATCCTCCCTCCGTAAATTAATTCCTTTCCGTTGCCGAACAAATCTATACTGCGATCCTGTTCAGGAAAAGCGCTTTACCTGCTCCGCCAGCGTACTTGCGACAAGCTTCAGATCGAACGGCCAGGCGTAACGGAGTTCGACTCCCGGATGCTGTGGCCGCAGATGATCGAGGATTTCTGGAATTTCGATCTCCGAGTGAGAACCGCCAGGCGTAAACATCGTTGTGATCACGGTAATGTGCGTCGCGCCTTTCTTGATCAGCTCTTCCACTGACTCTTCCAAGGTCGGCGCACAGAACTCGTTGTAGGCCACAGCAAAGAGCACCTCCCCCATGCTGGCCTGCAACTGAGCAGCCACCGCTTCAAGTCCCGATCGATAGGGGTCCGTTTCTGAGGTCCTCGGCCACTGGCGGATTCTTGTGTCCAGTTCATGTTCTTCTGCCGACATCGGCGTGCCTGCCGCTCGCCGCTGCCCTTCCAACCGTTTCAGTTTCGTGATCAATTCCTGCGGACACCCTTTGGGAATGCCGCCGTGACCGACTAGAATCACTCCTCGTGTCGTGGTCGCCATCTCATGTCTCCTCTTGTTGATACTCGCGTCCGTTTTCGCTCACATTGAGTCCGTCTTCGCCTCTAAATATTCCTGTAAGTTGGTCTTGCCGTAGCGACTGTCCGGGTACACTTTCCGAATGAATCCCGCCACCAGGGCCAGCACCTTCTTCACCGCGGGGGTCCTCTCAGGATCCGTGGCAGGCAAGAGACGCGCAGTGATAGCCTTCTCGTGCAGCTTGAGCTGGACAAAGTAATTGCACACAGCGCCCTGTTCGATCGTAATTGACTCCAGCAGTGCCTCTTTGCCGCTTCGTGCCAGGTAGAATTCCAGAATTTTCAGAATATCGGTCCCCGCCCGCTGAATCAATGGTGTGAAGGTCTGATATAAGCTCTGCAGATCTCCGGCTTCTTCTATGACAACATGCGGCATGATTCTTCCTTTCTACACATGATTGCGCAACATGAGTTCCTTCGGATGTGGATTGAGATAGACCTGGTCCCGAATGTAGCTCACATCGAAGATCTGGACATAGTGCTTGATCAGTGTGAGAGGAACAATCAAGGGCGTAAGCCCCTGATGATAATCGCCGATCACGCCCAACAGCTCGGCTTTCTCGTGAGCGCTGAGCCGCTCCTTGAAATACCCCAGGATGTGCTGGAGCACGTTCGCATGTTTGCGCACCGTCGCCTTCACGGCCAGTGTTTTCATGAACAGTTCCCCATACCGGTGGACGAGGTCTTTGGGACGGTGCTGATGAGCCCGACCGACCAGCCGCCCGAGCACCTCGTATTGCTGAGGGCTATGGGCTAACAGCAAATATTTATGGATCGTGTGGAACTGCACCAGGGCCTGCTTCGTGACTTCGCCCTGAACAAGATCTTGCCAGCGGCGGTAACAGAAGACCCGCTCGATAAAATTCTCCCTAATCGTAGGCTCGCAGAGCCGCCCCTCTTCTTCGACCGGAATCAACGGAAACTGCTCGATAAAGACCCGCGCGAATAGCCCGACTCCGTTCCGGCTCGGCACCCCCTGCTCATTGTAGATGCGAACCCGCTCGATCCCGCAGCTCGGCGACCCCTTCTTAAACACGTACCCGGATAAATCTAAATTCTTCAGTTCCTCGATACGATTCGTGGTCATCGTCTCCAGTGCGCGCGTATGATCTATCCCACTTTTGATCGTCACGAGTCGGGGATTCTGAGGATCACCGACCAGCCGCATTGCCTCGCGCGGCGCCCCCAATCCCGCCTCGACTTCCGGACAGATCGGGACCCATTCGACATAGCTGCCGAGCCCATCGGTCAGAAACCGGTCGCGCTTGTGCCCGCCGTCGTATCGGACTTCCTCACCCAACAGGCATCGACTCACTCCGATACGGGTCGGCACGACCGTTCGCAATGGATGTGTGGTCGCCTTTTTCATTATCGGCCTACGTTCGCTGCTTTCCCCAGATCGAGATATTCCTGCCGAGCCCGCTGATGATCGACGATCGGCGCGGGATAGTCCAGACCAATCCGGCAGCCTGACCGTTCCTGCTCCACGACGGTCATCGTATGGGGTTCATGAATAGTGGCCAGCGGGACTTTGGCCAACTCCTGTAGATAGTGCCGGATGTACTCCCCTTTCGGATCGAACTTCTTGCTCTGCAACAGAGGATTGAAGATCCGGTACCCTCGCATCGCATCCGTGCCGGTCGAGGCACACCATTGCCAGTTGCCGTTGTTGGCCGCGACGTCGGCATCGATCAGGTGCTGCATGAAGTACCGTTCCCCGCTCTGCCAGTCGATGCGGAGGTCTTTGATCAGGAAGGAGGCGGCGATCATGCGCACACGATTATGTATCCAGCCCGTCTGATTCAGTTGCCGCATCCCTGCGTCCACGATCGGAAAACCGCTCTTCCCATCGCACCAGGTCTGATACAATCGATCGCGTTCGGTGCCAGGCGCACGTGGAACTGGTGCCGGAACCTGGCGAAATGGTCCGTTGACGACATGGGGGAAAGCCGCCAGAACCTGTTGAAAAAATTCCCGCCAGACCAATTCGTCGATCCAGGTGAAGACATCGGGACGAGAGACGCGTCTGCCCTGCGCAAGCGATGCCAAGGCGGCTTGCACTGCTGCGCGGGCCGACAGGGTCCCGAATCGAAAGTGGGGCGAGAGGATCGAGCTGCCGTCGACGGCGGGAATATTTCGTCCCGTGATGTAGGCATGAATGGGACCTTCGACGAACCGACGCAATCGTTTCTGAGCGCTTCGCTCTCCCGGTTCGATCCACAGCGTCACGGGCTCATACCCCAAGTCGCCTGCTGAGGGCAACGGAGGCGGAACGGGCAACGAGGCAGCCTTCTCTGCCGTCAACAACCGAGGAATTGGAAGGGCGGTCGGTTTCACCGCCTCCCACTTCGTCCACCAACGGGTGCGATAGGCGCTATACCGCTGCATCGGCTCGCCGGTGGCGCTCCGGACCTCTTCGGCCTCGAAGACCACATGGTCTTTGAACGTCCGCACGATGACGCCGATCTGCGCCAATCGTTGTTGAACGGCACGGTCCCGTTCGATGGCTCCTGGCTCATAATCTCGATTCCAATAGACGACATCGGCTTTCCATCCTCGCGTGACTTGAACGACTTCTTCCACCGACTCGCCACGACGCCATTGAAGCGGAATGCCCCGCCCGGCCAGCGATGTGGTCAGTTCCTGCAGGCAGCCGAGCATGAAGTTCACGCAGGCGGAGCCGAAGACATGGGATTGCAGCAGAGGCTCATCGAACACAAACAACGGGATGACCTCATCGCACTCGCCGCAGGCCGCCGTCAGGGCCGGCTGGTCAGAGAGTCTAAGGTCTCGTCTGAGCCATACGATTCCACGCATCAGTGCGATCCTTCCGAAACAGACGGCCTGGCGGTTGTCACGGCTGCCTGGTCAGTAAAAAGATGTCGGCGCCAAAATAGATAGATGATGAACAGGGCGGTAGTGGCAATGAATCCGGAACGGACCACATGGAATCCGAACGCGAATTGATTCATCGACTCGCTCACTATCCCGAATCCCGCATAGGCTAGCGCGAGTCCCCAAGCCCAAGGTCGCAACCAGAGAAATCCGTAGCCGATCAATAGATGCACAACAGGGGAATGGAGTTTCACGAGAAACGAGGCCGGCCCCATCACCGCCGTGCCGAATAGTTTGAGCGCATAGGCGGGAAACAGCGCGATGATGACGAGATCTACCGTGCCTACGATCAGGAATAATCCACCCAGCAGCTGAATATCTCGGCCAGTTCCAGCCTGCTTCATGACTGTCTTCTATCGAGCTGGACTGCTATGCGATCCCATCTGGCCCTTTTGGTCGGTATAGAGCGTCTCGCTTGCGACCCGGGTGATGGACAATTCACGGATACCACCCTCGCCCTTGGTGC
>DATHTZ010000039.1:0-2515 GCA_035462675.1 Nitrospiraceae bacterium
TGAGCCAATCCTGACATCCTTTCTGGAAACCGCCCGCCGGGATCATGGCTGTCGCATCAAGGGCATCACCCAACCCGCGCTAGCTATCTTGCAGACCCACGACTGGCCCGGCAACGTACGGGAGCTGCACAACGTGGTCGAAGGGCTCACCATCACATGTAAAGACGAGATGATCCAGCCGGACCACCTCCCTGTATCTCTGCGAGACGCCCAATCGGCGGGATCGAATGGAACGACCGAGAAGACTTCGCTTCTGGCCTTCGGCCTTTCGGTTGAGGAGATGGAAAAGAAACTCTTACAGGAAGCGCTGCAACGCACAGGCGGCAATATTTCCGAAGCCAGCCGGCTCCTCAAGATCACCCGGAATACGCTCCGGTATCGCATGGCAAAATACCAACTCTCCTAGCAGGATGCTGAAAAAGTCCTCCAGCTTCGTTCTCGGTTCATCGAAATCCTCAACGTACCCTCCGAGGGTACGCCTCCGGTTTCGACTCGCCTGCGGCCTTGCTGGACGGCCTTTTTGAGCATCCTGCGGGAATCATTTCCTATCGTGCCGCTCGACTGCGCTCGTCTCAGGCACACATACCGACCAGCGAAGCTCTGCTGTATCGAAATGGTTTTCCCGCAGCCTGCTAAGATGCTGAAACAAGCGCCCAACATGGGTGCGTGCACGATTTTGCAGTAGACTTGCCCACAACGGATTGCTGAGACTGCCTTGCTATGCTGCACAGGCAGTCTGCAGCAGACTTAAACATTAGGCCACGACATCGATGCATGTACTAGTGATCGGAGCCGGAGCAAGTATTGAAGAAGCAAAGAGAGCTAATGTACCAGAAGAGTTCTGGCCGCCCACCATTGCGAACTTCGCGAAGAAGATGTGGGACGGCCCAATCTTCCAGTTTTTCAATTACTGGTTGCCCGACTACCTAACAGAACACGGAATTGACCCAGGGGACGATCCAACCTCTGTATTCATTGAGTTGGCAAAAGATCCGGAAAGCTTGATCAACCTTGAGCGGCTATTTGAGTACTGCTGGGTGAACCAGGGCAAAAAATTCGAAGGCGACTGGGAAAACTTGATCCACCACGGAATACTCAACCCGCTTTCCTTCCTACTTAACAAGGCATTCTATGAGAATGGAGTGGGCGTTAAGCAGTTGGAAGCTGGAAAACTGGTTTCGGGCAGACTAGAAGACGGAGACTTAGCGCTGAACCTCAATTATGACCCCATGTTCGAAATAGCGGCGATCCAAGAAGGGCATAAGCTTACCTATGTACCGCATCGGGTTAGCCGAAAAAGCATTTTAGTTGCCAAACCGCACGGCTCATTTAATCTACTGGCAGACGAGAAATCGTTCAGGTTCGCCCATCCAGATTGCATCGGCGCTGCACCATCGAGCGCCGATAATTTCCGCAACTTCCGGGCAATTGTGCCGCCTCGTTTCAATAAACAGTATGTGCAACATCCCATAGCGAGAATAATTATTAACGGTATCGTGAACTTCCGCCCGGACACAGTGACGTATTGGGGAGTCGGCCTCACCGACAGCGACGCAGATTTGCTCGACGTATACAGGAAGTGGATAGCTTCAACATCGGTTATCGAAGTAATCAATCCAGACGCTGCCGTCACTGAAAGAGCCATGAGAATGTTCAAGAAAGTCATACGACATTATTCAACACTAGAAGAGTGGTTGTGCTAGATGTAACTTTAATTCGAGCGGACGGGCATGAATCCGCGCGCCCCATGAAGAGCGCTCATGAGGGTCATTGCTTGACTTGACACCCAGCCATCGACGGATTTCCCAAGGCCTATACGTGGTCAGATGCAAATTCGAGAAGTGAACCCGGAAACTCACCCCGCTTCACCTATCGGGAAATGGCGGAGGGGGCGAGATTTGAAAACCCTGAAGGCCTAGAGACTATAGGTCCTGATCTCATCTCATTGTCTCCTTCCCAATCACATACAGACGAATCAGAGGCGGGGGAAGAAGCGATAACACACGATCGAACACGATACAGTTTGGACTTAGGAGAGTAAGCCCTCGCATAGGATCCCATGTGCGTGTGCTCATCAATCTGCCCTGGATACCACAACCATCGCTCACCGTAGCCAAAGCAGCGGGAACTCCCACCATCAACTGCGTGGTCTTCCTTCAAGCCATATTTGACTTTATTGTTATCGCTTTCGTAATGTTCATCAAGTAAGTTAAACGCTTCAAGAAAGAAGCGCCTCCAGCACCACCGGCAGGGCCGACCAGCGAAGGGAAATTATTGATGGAGATCCGCGACGCTCTGAAGGGCTGCCACTAAGCGCCACAGTTGCTACGAAATTTCCTACGATGCGGGAATGGGAAGACTCACACGATAGATGACCCGCGCAATTCAGAAGGGGGGAAATCATCATGCAGACATTCAAAACTGCCATCCTGGTAGCAAGCTTGGCCGCTCTGGCAGGCTGTGCGAGCTGGGATAAGAGCTCCATTGAGAGCTTGGATAAGAGTCCCATTTGTCC
>DATHTZ010000040.1:0-2340 GCA_035462675.1 Nitrospiraceae bacterium
CACTACGCACATTGATGGAGCACGTTCTGATCGAGCGGCCTCAGCGAGCAAGAAGGATGGTCTGGTTGTCCCACTTATTTTTTCCCCGAGATCGTCTGTTACTCTTCAGGGATGGGGGCTGATGGATCTTCCACTGCGCGCGTCCAACGAGGGCCTTCCGAGGCCGCGCGTTGCGCGAGCACAGAAGATCATCAGGCTCCATCCCATTCTCCCCTACTCAACTTTTTAGGTTGAGCATGGCATACTCCAGCCGACACCAGTGGAGACGCGGCCACGGCCACTCAGCACTGCTGCATCGCATGACGGCCCGACAATTCGCTCGACCAAACATGACCTCATCTGAATACAACAGGCGCTGCACCCCTACGGTTGCCGCCTACGATTAGCAGGATGCTGAAAAAGTCCGCCAGCGGCGTTCTCGCATCGCTCAGAGGCTCAACGTACCGAAGCGTACGCTTCGCCTCTTCACTCGCTGCGGCCTTGCTGGACAGCCTTTTTGAGCATCCTGACGTGACTCTGGCATTCACGCCGTACGGAAAATTCTAGTCATACTGTTGGCATCAACCGAGGTTTTCCGCAGCCTGTTAGACTGAGGGACACATGGGTGACACTCATCAGGAAAACACCGCTGATCCAAGCTTGAAGAGATGGTACAAAAACCCCGTCTATGTTGTTGGTGGATGTGTCGCGTTTGTCATCTTCGCGCTCGTTGTCGCGTTCGCGATTCAATCACTCATGGTGAAGCGCGCGCATCAAATGGCCGAGCGTGCCTGGGTGAAGGTTCAGGGCGCGACGATTATTGGCCCCCTCATCCAGCATAATATCCCAAGAGCGACCATACTCTTTCAAAATACCGGGCGCTCTCCTGCACTGGCGACGAACATACGTCTGGTGATGACCGTATGGATCTCGAACAAGCTCCCTGACTGGGAATTGCCTCCGAAACTTACGACTGATGCTGGAAGCGTTGGGGTCATTGGTCCAGGATCTGTTGTGAGCCAGCCCATTTCCTTGATGACACCCCTGACCGATGAGCAAGGTATGTATTTGGAGCGCAAAGACTGGTTCATTGTGATACTTGGAGTCGTGTCGTACTCCGATATTTTTGACAATCTGCATGAGACCAAACTTTGCCTCATATGGCGAGATACCTCCAACGAACGTCTGAGTCCCTGTGAGAAATGGAATGACGCAGATTAATGCGGCTGCCAACCGCGCACAGAGCAAGCCTTTGAATCGCGCGCATACTGAGGCGTCATGTTCGGAATACTCGCCCTTCAGCGCTTGTTTGTTTCTCTTTATTAGCAGGCTGTTGACAAAGCCCGCCAGCGTTATTGGAAGGTTGAGGGTGAGATTGAGCAAACAATAACCCGTTCGACGCTTAACCTTAACCTCGACCTAAGCCTTCCATTCGTTGCGGCCTTGCTGGGCGGCCTTTCTGAACAGCCTGCGATGGGCTTCTGAACGGGTCTGCGAGTATCCAGAGTTTGCGTGTCTGTTATGCTCAAGTACTTTGTCAACACCCTGTTAATTGATCATTCCAAGCTTGCTTGCCACTCTTTCGTGGAATGGCACCCGTGCTGGTCCCACCGCGGCGGTCGAGCGAGGGTACAGATCGTCCCTCTAAGCTTGATCGTTCTCTCTTCAGGGATGGGAGCTGATTGATTTTCCACTGCGCGCAACTTTCTCGCTCGCCCACCCATTGGCAGATATTTCTCACCCGCCCTACCCTCCGATTGCTTCGCAATCGATTTCCCGGGACGTGCCATTAGCCCAAGCGAAGGCCTTTCAATCCCCTTCACCTCTCATAAGGGAGTGGCCGAGGCTGCCCTTTACTGCGCGCACCGAACGAGCACGATCGACCGATCCTTCCAAGCTTGCTTGATTTCCCTCTCCTGGAAGGACACCCATGTTGGTCTACGTGCGGCCGTCGAACGAGGACCTTCAGAGGGCGCGCGTTCCGAGAGCACAGGACCAACGTGGGTGTCCGTCCAATCCTTTTCATCGTGCGCGGTCTGCGAGCAAGAAGGGCGGCCTGGGTGCTGCCTATCGTCGCCAATTCAGACACCGGTGATGTAGTTGTTGAGCAACCGACAACCAGCGAAGAGTGTTGCCTCTTCATTCCGAATCCAACGGCTGATGACACCCAGGTAGGTGAGTGTGTCCGCGACCGCCTTGATGTCTCGGATTCCGGTGTCGGATTGGGCCTTGGTGGGATTCACGGGTTTCCCGCGCTCGATCAGGTAGCACAACAACCGCCGCTCGGGGCCCTCACCGATTTCGGCCGCCAGACGCTGCACGAATGGCTCCCATTGGTACCGACCTGCCGCGACGGATTCG
>DATHTZ010000041.1:0-5500 GCA_035462675.1 Nitrospiraceae bacterium
AGTGGAGAGGAACGGGATCTGATCGGGTCACGCCTCTATATATCGAGACCTGTCGTCCCCCTCAGTTCCACGAAGGCCATGATCAACATCGACCATGCCGGAGTGGGAAGCGGACGGTTAACAGTCGGTGTCACGGGGTTCGAAAAAACCACGGCCCAGGAGGCGGGGCAGACAGCGGGTTTGGCGGACAAACTTGACCTGTATGGATTTTTCCCCGGCGGCGATCACGTGCCCTTCAAAGAGGCTGGGGTGCCAACCATCACCATCGTCAGCGGCGGAATCCACCCACACTTTCATCAAACCACCGACAACGCCGATACAATCAATCCGGAAATTCTGCACACAGTGGCTCGGTATGTCCTTGCACTCACCTTGCAACTGGCGAATGCTCCCTAGCAGGAGGCTGAAAAACTATTGCGAGTAATCCGGGAGGCGACAACAAACATCTCAGAGGTTACGAGGAGCGTCTTACAGGATGCTCAAAAAGGCCGTTCAGCAAGGCCGCAGCGAGTGAAGACCCGAGGAGGTACAAACTGCACTTCGTGTGGGCCGTTCGCCCTTGGGATGGATCTTGGCGAACGGAAAAGCCCCTCCAGAGCATCCGACCTCGGAGGAACTCCTCCTCAACGTTGAGGGTCCGAGCGATGCGAGAACGATGCTGGCGGACTTTTTCAGCATCCTGCTTTAAGGGATGTCGTCGAGAAGAGTGGATTGGATCGATGGCACCGGCGCGGTTTGGCGTGGAGGACCGGGAAGGACGATCGGTGAGCCGCTCTGGTTGGCGCCTTGAATGAGTCCGATCGAGAGTTGCGGCCCGAGCGTGGTCAGAGCCCCGCTCCATGCCTGACCGGTCGTGGGATTCCGAAAGCTATAGGATTCGAAATTGTTCCCGGGGGCGTAGATAAGTCCCTGCGTGCCCTGATTGTCGATATAGAGATTCCCTGCGCCGCTCAGACTGAACAGTGGTGTGACCCCTCCATTGAATGAACGAACACTGGAGATCGTTTGACTCCAAGCCTGCGAGTTCAGCGACGAGAGTGTAAATAGGAACAGAGCCAGCACAGACAGCGCTACGGGAAACACCGAGACTGGCAGAATAGTGTGCATGATCCGATTGTCCCGAAATCTCATTGCAGTTAGTCCATGACAGGTTTACATAGAACTATTATAGTATGGGAAAAAGTTCCTTGTCCATATAAGGGGGCATTCGTTATGCAGCACGATACCGTGGCATATAAATGGTGGCGCACAGTTGGTCTTGCCGTCGGGGTCAGCCTGATTCTGTCACCTGGGTTCAGCTGGGGGCTGGAGATCGGCAAGACACCATCTGAGGAGCGACGCGAACCCATCTCTCTCGCCGATGCAGCCGTTCGCGCGCTGCAACATAATCTGGACATCAGCATCAGCCGCCAGACGAAGGAGAGTCGGCTGGCAGATATTATTGTCGAACAATCCAGGTTCGATCCGACGCTGAGCGTGAACGGCCAATTTAATCGATCGTTGAGTCCACTCAATCGACCGGTATTCGGCTTCTCACGGCCCACGCTCAATGAGATCCAGACCTTCGACCAACGGACCCAATCCGTCACGTTCGATGCGACAACAAATTTGCTGACCGGCGGCAACGTCGACCTGAACTATAGCCCTGCTCGAACCAGTGTAGCGGGAGCTCAAGGGTGTTTTGGACAACCGACTGGCACTCCTGGATGTATTGGAGGATCTTTCTTGTTCAATCCGTCCTGGACCGGCGGTCTCGCACTCACCCTCACGCAACCTCTCCTCCGCAACGCCGGCATCGACGTCACCAAGACCTTCATCCGTGTCGCGCAGAATAATGCCACCGTGGAAGAACATGTCTTTCGCGATCGTGTCCTCACCGTCCTGGCCACGGTAGAACAAACCTACTGGGAAGTCGTCTTTGCAAATGAGAACTTGAAAGTCGCTGAAGCCGCCTTGAAGGCCGCGCAGGAACTCTTGGCCAGCAACCGCGCGAAGGCCAAAGCCGGGATCATGTCGATCGTCGATGTCTTGCAAGCCGAAGCAGCCGTCGCATCGCGGGTCGAGCAAGTACTGGTCGCGGATAAAACGATTCGGGACCAGGAAGATCAGCTGCGACGATTGCTCAATCCTGCTGAAGAAGACCTGCGTCAAGACATGCGCTTGACCCCGCTCGACCAACCGGTCGTGACCCTCGAACCCATCAGCCTGCAGGAAGCCATCGACATCGCCATCGAGCAGCGGCCGGAAATCGTCCAAGCGAAGAAGAATATGGAGACGAGCGATCTCAACACCAAGTTTGCCAAAAATCAGATTCTCCCGAACCTCTCGTTCCAAGGAACGATGGGAATGGCAGGGCTCGGAAGTAACTACGGCAACTCGGTAAACAGTAATTTTGGCGGAGATTTCTATAATTATGGAGCGGGCCTCGTCTTAAGCTACCCACTCGGCAACCGCTCAGCCTGGAGCACCTACAACAAACGGCAGCTGGAGGAGAAGAACGCCGAAACCTCGCTCGTGAGTGTGCGGCAGCAGATTATCGTGGGTGTGCGCGAAGCGGTCCGGCGCGTCCAGACGGATTTTAAGCGGATCGAAACCACTCGATCGGCCAGAATCATGGCAGAGAAGCAATTGCAGGCGGAGCAAGAGCGCCTGAAAGTGGGGCTCAGCACCACACGCTTTGTCCTCGACTTTCAACGCGATCTTGCAACGGCCCAAGGAAACGAGCTTCGCGCCACGGTCGACTACAACAAATCGCTCTCCAACCTCGCAAGGCACAAAGCCACCACGCTCGACCGTTATAATCTCCAGCTGAACTAGCCTGCATTATTCATGAAGCTTCTACTCCAAGCATGGATACGCGGGTGTGACCGGCAGTCTCGCCGTTCACCCCTTCGACATACTTCACGAGTATGCCTCAGGGCTTTACGCCTCCGAATGCCCGTCTCGCTTCGCGTCTGCACGCTTTCGCGACGAACCTTCTTGAGTCATGCGGGCTAACAACTTCTTCGATGGCAATTGAGCCAAATCCGCCCGCCCCGCCCGCTCAGGCCAAAGAATGGGGAGCAGCCCTCGCGCTGCTCCCCATCGCCACGACGATCAGCTTCTACGCCCTTCCCGTCTCTCTCCAAGAACAGCCATTGGTCCAGTTCGCCCCTCAGATCGTCGCCTATCTTGCCTTAGGTTTTTGGATCATCCACAACCCCGACTTCGTATTTCAACTTGGGTTAGCGAGAAGGAATGTACCGGATGGCCTCCGCTGGGGACTCCTGACCGGCCTGCTGCTCGGCTGCCTGAATACGTTCGTGATTCTCTCGGCCTATCCGCATTTGGGCTATGACATCAATTTCCTCAAAACCACGCTGCATGGCCGACTTCCCCTCTTCGTCATGGTCCCCTGGTTCATCTGTGGCATCGCCCTCTTTGTGGAACTGAACTTTCGCGGATTCCTCCTCGGACGACTGACCGCACTTGAATCGCAGCTATGGGGATCCGGCTTAGCCCAACGCCTTTCGCCTCTCGCCCTCATCACTGGCGCGCTGATATTCGCTTTCGACCCCTTCATGGTGAATACTTTTCAACACCTCCACTGGATCGCCGTATGGGACGGGCTGATCTGGGGAGTCATCTACTTGCGCACACACAATCTCTACGTCACGATCGTCGCACATGCAGTCGAAGTCATTGTGATGTACAGTACAGTGAGATTCGTGTTGTCGTAAGCCCGGATTATTCATGAATGCCGTCGCGAGGCGTTTGAGACCGAAGCCCACCGAGGTTTCTCGCAAGTGAGGCCCACGCAGGTGTACTAGCCCGCATTATTCATGAGCGCTTTTGCTGCAATCACGGATTCGCTACTGCGACGAGCCTTCAGCGGTCAGGCTCGCAACGCGACTGCGCGATTTCTGGACGAACCGTCATAAATAATGCGGGCGAGCAGTCCGTCGAGGAGGCTGAACGAGGAAATCCTCGTCGGGTGAGAGAATCGAACAAGGCAATCATGAATAGTCCGGGCTGGATAGAACCCGTCTCTCTCAACAAGGAGCAATGCGATGAGCGAACTCGGTAAGTATGTGCTCTATTTCCTTCTCGGTGGGACGATTGTCAGTGTCTCCACCTATCTCGGGTCGCAAGGCAAGTCGTTCCTTGCCGCCTTTGCCAGCACCTTCCCCGCTATTACCGGCGCCACATTCATACTGATCTATCTCAACGGAGGCAACGAGGCGATCGTCAGCTACGCGAAAAACTTGCTGTGGTTCGTTCCACCTTGGGTCGTATACGTCATCATCATGATTCTGGGCGTTCCACAAGTTGGGTTCTGGCCTGCCATGATCGGCTCACTCGTGTTGTATCTGGGGTGCGTGGGGCTGGTGAAGATGGTGTCGAGGTAGAGGGTTGGCGGCGTTAACACCATTCTCACTGTACCCAATGTTCAGCCCGCTCAGCTGAAATGGAGCCGATTGATTTCACCGAGGGCCGACACCATCTGATCAAGGGCTGCGGTGACGGAGCGGCTTGCTGCGTGGGATGGGCCATCGGTCCCGGTCCACATGTTGGGAGGGTTGTCGAACTCTCGCACGTTCTGACAGAACCGACCGATCGTCTGTTTCCAGTGGATGGGACCTGATCCTTCATCGAGGAATTCCACTCGATCTTGCGAAAAAGGTCGCTCAAACTGTGCGGCTCGCTGCTGCCACATGTGCTCCATCGCCTTCTGCCGCTCGGCACTGAACTCCAACCCGCTGGCCCGTTCGTTGAGCGCCGCACACAGTCCCCCGACGAGGTAGTCAACCTCCGATTTGGGGAACACGCCGACGCAAGCTTGCATGAGCAGATATTTGTAAAAGAGAAACACCTCGGCGCTGATACGTGCTTCGTTCGCAGATGGATCGTAGGTACGGGCCAGTTCACGCAATTCGTCGCCCGACGCCCCTTCCAGACAAGAACCCAGCAAGCGAGCCAACTGGCGGCCAAGGCCGAGATACTCTGTCTGAGGCAAGCGCTGCATGATTCTACTCTGGCTCCACGACGACCGCCGTGCTGCTGGCGCCGATCGTTTCATAGTCGATATCGATGCCGACAATAGCGTCCCCGGAGACAAGCCCCAAATAGACCGCCTTCTTTCCATCGAGACTCGATGTTGTCGAGAGAATCATACGTCCCTCTCCCGCTAAGCGCCCTCATCCTCTCACCATTGAGAGCGCTCGCCAAGCCTTTTGCCTAATCCCTCGATCCAGAAAATCGGCGCTCGCGTGGGAACTTGTCGAGCTGCGGAATCAGCCAGAGGAGTAACTCGTGACACGATTGAACGGCCTAGGAGCCTGTCCGACATTGCCTTCGTGACGAGGAGAAGGAGGTGCTGCTAGATGCTAAACCGCTGGCCCGGAAAAACCGAAGGCGTAATCGCTGGAATACGTTGAGGATTTTCTCGGGCCGAGATCGACGCAGATGGTTGCAGATCATTCGCCGCAGTAGAACGGTCAATGTCGGACAGGCTCCTAAG
>DATHTZ010000042.1:0-4970 GCA_035462675.1 Nitrospiraceae bacterium
AAACTTTCTATTTGCTGACCCTGCTGCCGTTGGGACGCGTATCTTCAAAGCAATCACGAATGGGGAAGAGATCCTGTATGTTCCTTGGTTCTGGCGATGGATTATGCTCATCATAAAAATAATTCCTGAGTCGATCTTCAAAAAACTGAAACTCTAGTATTGGTAGTGCACACTGCTATTCCTTCGACAGAACTGGTGATTTTACAACAACGGGATTTACTGCTGACTCGACAAAGACTGCGTATTTCAGAGGGAGCGGTATGGACGATACGTATGTGGTTGTCATAGTGCCAAAACGAAACCTCCCACGCAGGTCTGGGCTGTATTGCTTTTCTGATTCTGGCATGTAGGTTTCCTGGAGGTGAGCATCATGGATAAATTGTCAGTGTTCTGAGGACAGTACCATTGAAAGGAGGGTTATTTCCCATGCGCCATGAAGTGGCTGATGCGTTGGTTCATCCCAAAACGGGGTTGAGTTTGAAAGTCGGCACGGTGAACGTTGAGGCCGATGGTGAGATCAAAGAAGGCTCGCTCGTCGAACCATCAACCAACGCGGTCATACCGATTCGAAACTTTATCCCACGGTTCGTGGAGAGCGATGCCTATAACGCATGCTTTGGCATGGAATGGAATCTCTTTCGGCGTACACAATTCGACCGATTTAACGGGACCACGATCTCGGCCAAGCGATTCTATGCCGTCACAGGGTGGTCGCCTGATGAGTTGCGTGGGCAGCGCATTCTGGAAGTGGGCTGTGGCGCAGGTCGATTCAGCCAAGTCATGCTGGATGCTGGTGCGGAGGTGTGGTCGTTCGACTACAGCAGCGCGGTAGACGCCTGCAGAGCGAATAATGGCCCGCATCCCAAGCACAGCATCTTTCAGGCTGACATCTATTCTCCACCGTTCAAGGCCGATTATTTTGATAAAATCCTTTGCTTTGGTGTTCTGCAATATGTGCCGGACCCTAAACCGGCTTTCATGAGTGTGATCAAATTTCTTCGGCCGGAAGGCAAGTTCGTGATGGACACTTATCGAAAAGAACAATGGCCAACCCGCTGGGCCAGCCGATTATTGTGGCGGCCGATCACGAAGAGAATGCCTCAGGCTATGCTGTTTCACATGGTCAAGTGGTATGTGCCACGTTGGCTACCTATTGATAATGCGCTCGACGACGCGCGGTTCTTTTTGCGGTTTGCCAAGTATATTAGAGGGATTGTGCCCTGCTTTAATTATAAGGGCATCCATCCTCTCACGGAGGATCAACTGAGGGAATGGGCTATCTTGGATACGTTCAATGTGCTGGCCCCGCAGTATGAGAACACCCATAATCTTGATGAAGTTCAGTCTTGGTTTGAGGAGGCAAGGTTGTCTGACATTCAGGTTGAGTGGGGAGGGAACGGCATTAAGGGATGTGGGCGTAAGGGCGCCTTGTCGACCTCCCCGCGCTCTAAACGCCCTGGGTTACACAGCGCAGCGTAATGAGAGACAGGGAAGCAAAATTCATCTTCAAGAAAATTTCTGGTATTTGATAGCCAGTTTCGCGTATCCCTAGGACATACGATCTGACGCCTGTTCCAGCCACAGTTCTATGACCATTTTGTACGTCTGCATCTTGAAGGGCGTTCAACATTTACCCGACAAGAGTGAGCGGCTCTGACGTTTCAACTTTGACATATCGTATTTATTGAGGGGAAACAGGTAGAAACGCCGATCTATGACTGGCGATCTCTATGATGAGGGAACTGTCATCCAGAGCTTCTCAAGCGGCCGGGCAGTCCATCGGATTTTCCGGATGAATTCTATGGCTAAGAACGGACAATCAATCATGATGGGAGAACAACAGCCTCTTGAGCTGCCCTGCTTGCGTCCTTCAAGTAGGCACAGCGGACCGCTCCGGATAAGCGGAAGGGTCGGTTTGAAATTTGTTTCAAGCCGCTGGGGATTTGGGGCGTAAATCATGGTTGGCGGTTAGCCTCAAGTATACTGATGCTCTATCTTCGATTTATCCTCGGCAAGTTAGGGTTAGTATGTCTTGGTGCCCTGATCCTGTTCCTGTTGCTTGAAGGAGCCCTGGAGCTCCGATCTCGATTAGCTGCAGTGCCCCAGGCTGCTCTAGTACCCCAGGTTTTCCCCGATGAGCGGCTAGGCTATCGCCCTAACCCTAACTTCCATGGGCATGATTCGCGAGGATGGCGCAATAATTCTTCACCACTGGAGCGCGCAGACATTGTTGTGATCGGAGATTCTCACGTGTATGGCTCTGATTGGCCGCAACGGGTTGGGGCACGTCTTCATCGCACTGTCTACCAGATGGGTGTCGGCGGGTACGGACCAGCGCAGTACGCGCTTCTCCTAGATGAAGCAATGGCATTTGAGCCGCAGGTTATCATCGCGGCCTATGATTATGGGGATGACATCTACGATTCATACCGGTTCGTGTACAGAATAGGAAATCTCAAGCGCTCCGCCTTGGATACGGCGCTCGATTCATCGTTCGCTTTGATGACTGTGAAGTCTCAGCAGGCACTCACGCAAGCGGAGACCATAGATCCTGGGCTTTTGCGCCGTAAATATCTCGACTGCGGGAAGCCTGTTGAGGTTCCAGACCCTCGTCTCCAGGTCGTGCATGAGATTCTCGCATCTCCTCCACTCGCCCCGCTCATGGATGAAGGGATGCTACAGCGTGCAGTGGCATTGCTGACAGACCGCTCGGCGCCGGTAAAAGTGTTAAGGAAGCGCTTCTCTACCACAGTAGAGGCGCACCCAAATGCTGAAGATGTCTGGCCAAAACTGTGCTACAGATATCGCGATCAAAAACTGACGACTCTCTTTAGCCCAGGGTATCGCCTATTGGTCCTTGACGATACAGACCCACGCATAGTGGAAGGAGAACGCATCGCTTTGCTGGCGTACCAACTCATCGCCCAGCGCTGCAGACGGCCCCGTTGTTCCTTTTACGTGATGATGATTCCGACAAAAGAGAGCGCATTTCGTGCGCGGGTAGAATCATCCCTGGGGCACCAATCGTACATGGTCGATCTATGGAATGCTGAAAAACGCGCGCATGCAAACGCGAGTGCTTTTTTCACTCGCGAACACATAGCGACGATTGATACACTACCCTTCCTGGAGGAGTTGATCGCTTCCGACGTCAATCCATATCCTGAGGATTCGGACATCCATCCAGTAGAAGTCGGATACGATGCGATCGCTCGTGCGGTCGTCGAGCAGCTTGAGCGTGATGGTATTGGGCGATAAGGGGAAACCTTTTTAGGCTATCAAATGGCTGGAATGTGATACCGTGTCGGGTCGAACGGTCAGCCAACATCCGCCGGCAGCAGGGATAGTCATCGTAGATTGCCGGTTTGGATCGGCCGTACTCCATCGCTGCCCATTGCACAGATCAGAAATCGAGTCATTGATGAGGCAATTATGGACAGCTTCATGCGGACTCATCACCCGGGTCGCTCACCAACAATGTTGTGCCGACCTGTCCCGGATATGAGTTAGACAAGAATCCTAGTTACAGGCGAGGGAGGCTTTTGGGGCACCGTTTGGTGCCCTATCTTTATCAGCAAGGGTAATAGATGTGGCGTGTGGACCTTAAAGGGCATGAACCAGACCACCTGGGATGCTCAGTGGAATCGGACTTGGGCTATGGCTATGGCTAAGGGGTAGGATAGATGTTCGTAACAAGCGCTGATTTGACACAAGGGGCGGATCAATGGTGCCGATTTTGAGTAGAAAAGTATATAGAGCGGTCGCCATTCTTACGCTGAACGCCATTATTGTATTCGCATGTTTTGAGCTGGCAGCTATGGGCTTATCCAAGGGAAAGACTCTGAGTGTGATTTCAAAACCGACGACACAGTTAGAGCTAGTGGGGGAGGGGAATCCGAGGGAGAAGGTCTCGTATTATTCCTCTCAAGACTGGGCTGAACGGTTTTGGTATGAGTTTCGGCTAAGCCGTAAGCAACAGTTTTACCCTTATGTTGGTTGGAGGAGAGCTCCTTTCAAAGGTCAAACCATAGAAGTCGATCAGAATGGCGTCAGATTGACGCCCGGCGCGGACTGCAGCGCCAAATCTTTTAAAGTGTTTACCTTTGGCGCATCCGAAATGTGGGGGACGGGTTCACCGAGCTGGAGCACGATACCCGCTCACTTGCAGAAGGGCCTTGAAAAGCTGAGACCGGGGCCGGTATGTGTGACGAATTTTGCTGAGTCGGCGCATGTTTCAATGCAAAACGTGATTATGCTCCTGACGCAACTGCGGTCCGGTAATGTGCCGGATGTGGTTCTGTTTTATGCCCTTGCCGATGACATCTATTCCGGATACCAATCCGGTCGGTCCGGCGTTATTGAGAACCTCGGTCAAATTGCCGCGAGGTTTGAGGGGCGCCAGGAGACGCCTACATTTACCCTTGTCGATCGGCTAAGAAGGACATATTCATACTCGTTGATCGACCAGCTTATGGGTAAACTGACGATCGTCAATCCACAGCAGAAGAATGAACCAACTGACGGCAAGCTGGTTACGTATGAGAGCATGGGAGTGGACGTCGCAACGTTGAGTGATTTGATCGCGCGGGATTATTTGGGAAGCTACAAGATTGTGAGCGCCCTCGCCAAAGAGTACGGTTTTGAGTACTTCTTTTTTGTGCCGCCCACGATCGCGCTGGGCAACAAACCGCTCACACCCGAAGAGCAAGAAATGAAACGTAAGGCGGAAAGCGAAGTCGCGCTTCATAGGCTTTTTACCGCTGTGTATCGTACGATCGAACGCGAATCTTCGAAATATCAGAACCTTCACTCAATGGTTCATGTCTTGGATCGTTACGATGATCTGATGTTTATCGATGAGGGTCATGTCACACCAATCGGAAACCAGGTGATCGCCGACAGAATGTTGGCTGTAATCCAGGAGCGAGCCTCTGCTGAAAAGTAATCCACGATGGTCCATTGATTTCATG
>DATHTZ010000043.1:0-15656 GCA_035462675.1 Nitrospiraceae bacterium
ATCATTTACGTAATCCGTGGCAAGAAGGGATCGCCCCGCCGTCAGTGATTTGACAGGGTGGCAGCGACGGGCACATCGAAAGCTGGCATGTGTTATTCGAGCGGAATACGGCGCTTGTTCTAAGACAGCCATTGCTCGAACGTCTGTAATGCGGAGCGTAACGAGCGCGACAGAATGATGTCAGCCAACAGACCCTCCCTTTCACAAGTCGCCGATCACGAGTCCATTAATCTAGGATGTTAAAAGTCGGTGAAGATAGGAGGGCTGAGTGAAAGCCATGTCCATGCGCCCTTGTAGACTATGACAATAGACTATGACAATATTCGCGCAATATACTTATGCGCCTATCGACCTCGCTCTCTACACTGTTGATCGTTATCTTCGTCTTGCTCGCCTCAGGCTGTGAGACAACTGATCGAGCCCTTACGGCAGCTGGACGAGTCGCTAGGGGCCAGACTGGGCAGGCCATCATCGGTCTCGCTGCAGGAAAAGATCCTGCACAGATTGCCAAGAAGCGCCTCGACCAATATGCACGCGACCCCGAAGCGCTGCTCAGAGATCTGCGCGAGGCCAAGAAAGACTTTGAGACCATCCTCGCCGTCCTTGGGGTGAATGTTGGAAAGACCTGGGGGAAGAAGGAAGTTCAACTGCCAGAACGCAAAAAATATGTGAAGTACACGCAAAACTACAAGAGCCGGGCGATCGTCGACTTCGATTCAGGTGAAATCCTGATAGAGACACTGGACGATCAAGCCCCTCAACGAAGTCTCAAGAATGCCGTCGTCACAACGCTTCTGACCCCGCAAGATCCCCGGTCGGTTGATTTATTTTCCGACAAAGAAATCGTCCTCACGGGTGACAAGGAGCCCTACCTCTTCGGCCTCGTCCTCGATCAGCAGAATACACCCATACGCACACCGACAGAAGCCGAGCCGTTTGCCGCCTATCTCATTGAAAAAAAGTCCGGCACGCGGACCGTCGACCAAGACGGAACCAAGAAGACGGTCCACTACGTCACGATGGCGATGGTGTCCAATCTCCCGATGAAGCAGGCGGAGAAATATCGAACGCTGGTCCACCAGTTTGCAGAACAATATCGCATCAGCCCCAGCCTAGTCTTCGCGGTCATCCGCACAGAGAGCAACTTCAACCCCTACGCCGTCAGCTCGGCCCCCGCCTATGGGCTCATGCAATTGGTTCCCACCAGCGGAGGCCGTGAAGCCTACCGAAAAGCAAAAGGCCAAGACGTAGCCCCCTCACGAGATTACCTATTCGACCCCGCCAACAATGTCGAGTTGGGAACCGCCTATTTGAACGTGCTGATGTTTAATCAGTTGGACGCCGTGGATCACAATGTGTCACGTGAATACTGTGTAATTGCAGCCTACAATACCGGCCCGAGCAACGTCTTCCGCACTTTTTCGCGGGATCGCACCACTGCTGTCAACCAGATCAATAGCCTCCAACCGGCCGGCGTCTATGACCAATTACGCAAAAATCTGCCCTACGAAGAAACCCGCCACTACTTGCAAAAAGTGACCGGCTACCGCAAATCGTTCGTCAGTTCGTCGGAGAGTTCCAACCAATAAACAACGGGAGGTTCGTTTATAGTTTGTCTGATTCATCTGGATTATCTGGTTCAGCCAATAAACCAGAGCAACCTGCTGGTTTTCAGGTTTCACGTTTTACGTTTCGCGGGTGCCGGAAACGCTGCCGGTGGACTTGTTCAGCATCCTATTAGGAGCAATCAGTTCTGTCCCGGCATGGATGGTCCTGCTGGTCCCGGAGATCGTAGTCGGCCACCCCGCGTCTCCGGTCGAGTTCGATCGTACAACAGGCTTCCAACATCCCTTTCAGTTGACGACGCCCTCGTTGCACGCGAGATTTCATGCCAGAGAGCGAGAGCCCAAGGTGTGCGGCGGCCTCCTGCTGAGTGAGCCCTTCAAGGTCGACCAGTATCACCGCTTGCCGATACTCTCTTGACAAACGTTCGATCATGGGACGAAGACAGCCGGCCAGCTCCGTCCGAAGCTGGCCGGAATCCTCAGAGGCCGTCGTCCTGGTGGACAATGATTGATGGGCTTCGAGGTCTGCCGCAAGACCGGCTGACATTTCTCTCCGGCGCCCCGGTGCGCGGTAATGATCGATGATCGCGTGACGCGCAATCTGGTAAATCCATGAGATCAATCGGCGCTGATCTTATAACCCATCGAGCCCTCGCTGCATCTTGAGCCAGACGTCCTGCACAATGTCGTCGGCCTCCGCTTCGTTGGCAACACGCTTCGCGATGAGCGCACGAAGGCCATTATGGATTGGCTGCCAGATGTCTGCTCATCAGCTTCCATGCCGACACCTCCACCGTTCGTATCCATACGGTACTGTTCCTCGCTCACACCGTGCAAGTCGCCGGTTCCGACACACCCTTCCCCTTTGGCACGCAGCAGCCAGTCTGCGCGAGTGGACCCTTCACAGCCAACTGCTCATGGACCGTAAAGACTTCCCAGGGATTGCCATCTCGGTCGGTAAACCAGAGTTTGTCCTGCCGCGCGAAGCAGCAGGCTACGCCCTCTTCGACCTTTTCGAGGATGCCCTGTTCTTGCAACCGCTGTTTCCACCCTGCGATATCATCGACCGATTCGACTTCGATGCCGAGATGGTTCACCCTGCTGACCTTTTCTGTGGATGACACTAGCCAGAAATTCAGCGCCGGTTCCGCCAGATCGAACTTGGCATAGTCCGTCGTCTGCTTTTGCGGCGCTACACCAAAGACCTTCTGATAGAGCTCAACCGAAGCGAGCACGTTTTGCACATCGAGAGAGATATGAGGTCTCATGGAACTCTCCTGTCGAGTAAATGGGAAGGCACCACGCCTCCCCTCACTTCTATAGACGGAGAATCCTCAAAAAAGATGCAAGTCATACTACGTAAAGCGCGTAAACAGGCTGGTTTATTTCGTCTGTTTGGTTCATCTGGTTCGTTTCGTTCAACCAAACAAACCAAATAAACCTGAGAAACCGCTGTCAGTGCGAGACGACTTCCATTGATGCAGGTGGAGTCTTTGTGTCGGCCGTATGCACATGCTCCGGCCTGAATCCCAGTCCGATCATCCTGGCAGGAATCCGACGGAGGAATGGAAACAACGCCAACAGCCGGATTGCGAATGGCGGCGAGAACTTGTCTCTATCGGTAAGGATGCGCTTGATGACTCGATTCTGAATCATGAGCTGTACTCGTTGCGTCATGCGGGTCGGCCACTCACGCCGCTGCTGGACCAACTGAAGATCCTGGGTTGTCAGTCGCCCCACACGCAGCTGCGCAACCAATAGATTCGCCGTCGCAACCGCATCCTGGATGGCCAAATTAATCCCGACACCACCGACCGGCGACATGGCATGCGCCGCATCGCCGATGCTGAGGAGACCAGGTCGATACCACTGGCGCAACCGGTCGACCTGAACCGTCAGTAGCTTGATCGGTGCCCAGTCGCGGAGTTCGCTGACACGGTCGGCCATGAATGGCGCAAGCTGTGCGACAGCATCGCGAAATGCCGGTAGCCCTTTGGCCTGGATCTGTTCCAGCGACTCTTTGGGAATCACAAACCCGCATTGCCAATAGTCTCCGCGATTCAGGAGAATGAAGATCCGCCCCGCGTCGAATCGGCCGACGGGATCTACCGGGTCGCTCGATTGCCGCGAGAGCTTGAACCACAGCACGTCCATGGGCGCACCGAATTCTTCCACCGGCAAGCCCGCGTGGGATCGAACTGTCGAGTGTCGTCCGTCCGCTCCCACAACAAGACTCGCGCGCACCTCAAGTGGACCATCCGAAGTGTTCGCCCGAAGGCCCACCACAGAACCAGCTTCTTCGATAAGACCGGTCACATCAGCCTGCATCCGCAAATGAAAGCCTGGATATCGGACACCCTCTTGCGCGAGAAAGGCGAGAAAATCCCACTGTGGAATAAACGCCACGAATCGGCACTGCGTCGAGAGAGACGAGAAATCTGCCACCGTCAGCGCCAGATCCCCGAACTGTCCGTTGATCCGCGAGACTTTCTGGTGCGGCAAGGAAAGAAATTGATCCAGCAGAC
This sequence comes from Nitrospiraceae bacterium, assembly GCA_035462675.1. Taxonomy (GTDB): domain Bacteria; phylum Nitrospirota; class Nitrospiria; order Nitrospirales; family Nitrospiraceae; genus Palsa-1315. Next base: position 4,091 of record DATHTZ010000043.1, read on the forward strand.
CTAATTCATACAGCACTTCCAGCGTCGATGGATGAATTGTGTCGCCCCCGGAAATCACGGAGAAAGTCGGCGTGTTTCTCCAACACCACAATGTCCACGCCTGCACGCGCCAATAGCAGGCCAAGCATCATCCCGGCAGGACCGCCTCCTGCAATGCAGCAGCGCACCGACATCGTCTTCATCATCACGCAACCTTTCCCTGCTGGCAGGAAACAAGGACAGTTACTCGTGCGCCGACCGCGAGACGAAGCAATCGGTCGTATGATCGTTCACCAATCCTGCGGCTTGCAGGTAAGCATAGACGATCGTGCTGCCGACAAATCGGAAACCGCGCTGCTTGAGATCCTTCGACAATGCATCGCTGACCGCACTCGTCGCCGGGACCTGGGCCATCTTGGCCCAGTGGTTCACGATCGGTGTACCTCCCACGAACTGCCAGACGTAGCGATCGAACGAACCAAACTCTTCCTGGACAGCGAGAAACGCCTGCGCGTTGGTCACCGCCGAGTCGATTTTGAGCCGGTTGCGGATGATGCCGGGATTCTTCAGCAACAGGGCTTTTTTCTTGGCCGTAAATCGCGCCACCTTCTTCGGATCAAATTCCGCAAACGCCCGACGATAGCCATCCCGCCGCAGCAAGATCGTTTCCCATGTCAGACCCGCCTGTGCGCCTTCCAAAAGCAACATCTCGAGATGCTTCCGATCATCGTGAATCGGCACCCCCCACTCACGATCATGGTATGTGATGAAATGCGGCTTGCCACCGACCCATCCGCAGCGAGTCTTACCGTCGGCAATCATAAGAAGTCGTTTGGTCATCATCTGGCTCCATGTAGTCGATATAAAACTGCACCAGCTAGCAGACGACAACTTCGATGGGTCCGCACAGCTAACACAACAGAATAGTACTCCCGCAGGATGCTCAAAAATTTCAGCTTCCTCACCCGCCCAACCCTGGCACGCCAAGACGCGCCTTTTCCCAAGCAAGGCCGCAGCGAGTGACGGGCCGAGGAGGTACAAACCGCACTTCGTGTGGGCCGTTCGCCATTCTAATGACTCTTGTCGAATGGAAAAACCCCTCATTGATTCCGACTCCCGAGACTCGTTGAGGGTCTGAACAATGCGAGAACGCCGCTGGCGGAGTTTTTCAGCATCCTACTAAATCGGTCTAACAGGAATGAACCATTTGGGTTTCATGCGACCGAAGTCCGTACGCACATGGCGTCGAAGCGCGCGCTTCGAGTCCAGCACGACAGGTCCGCAAGGCCCTCGCCGAAACACCACCCAATGCCAGAACGAGCGACCCCGCTCTCTGTGCCATTTAATCGCGAGCAACGCGAGATCCGGCAGATCCTCCCATGAGGTGAAAGGCTTTTCGGCACTGGCCGGCCTGATTCCGAACTCCTTAAGCAGTCTCCGAACATAGCCTGTCTCGGACCACAATCTGGGATCGTCGGCAACAATGCCGAGCCGACTCGCTTTACATTGTGCTGATTGATAGCTCACGCCAGCCAGCGCCGCCACACTTGCAATGCCACATCCAGTCTGTTCAAGTTGCACAACCGGCTTCATGACCACTCCATTTTCAGCTTCCGTCAGACGGATGTACTGCACTCTCCGGTTACCAGAAAACCAGCCTCCTGTCGAATTGAAGCCGCGGTGCCGTGAGCACTGACGGATACTATGACAGGCTGATTCATGGTATCGCGCGTGCCTTCACCTGTGATACGTTCGAGTGTCAGCACACCCATCCTCACAGCGCGAGACTATGTCGGCACACACCTTACGCATCGCGTTGCTCCATCTCGCGCCTATCCCGAGCGACCTCGCAAGAAATCGCCGGCTTGTCGAGAAGGCAGTCACAGCCGCCGCACGACTCGGCGCAACCTGGATCATCACACCCGAACTCGTTGTCACCGGCTATACCTTTGCCGACAGCATCGGAACGAGATGGATTCTGCCACAGCCGGACTCATGGATGACGCACATGTCCCGACTCGCCGCCCAACTGCGCGTCACGCTGTTCCTGTCGTGCCCCGAGCAGGATCGGAAGTTCCGCAAATTCTACAATAGCCTGTTCGCAATCGCAGCGGATGGAAGCATCGTCGGCACACATCGAAAAATCCATACGCTGCGGGTGGGATCGGAAGCCTGGTCGACCCCAGGAACGCAGGCGATCGCCATTCCCATCCTTCCGTTCACACAGGTCGGGATGCTGATATGCGCGGATGCGTTTACATCGGAGATCGCTCGAAACCTACAGGCCCAAGGGGCACAACTCCTCGTCTCATCAGCCGCATGGGCACCGGGTCTCCATGGCCCGAACGGCGAATGGGAACGATGCACCAGTGACACGGGTCTACCTCTCCTGGTATGTAATCGAACTGGGCCGGACCGCACACTCGATTTTCGCCAAGCCGAGAGTGTGGTGGTCAAGGACGGGAAGCGTCTGCTGTCCTTGTCTTCAGCACGTTCGGCGATATTTACGATTGATTGGGATCTAGAAACTCAGACGTTGGCAACGATGGACTACAAGACCGTTTACCTCTAGCAGGATGCTCAAAGAAATCCGTCCTTCATGATCATTTTCCCCTCCTCCCTCAGCGGAGGCATGAAGAAACCAAGATTTACTTTCTCAGTATGAGCATACTGTAATAGGGTTCGAAAACTCCGGAGCCCCGGTCGATTTCCAGCGTCTCCTCATATCCTTGCGTGGTGGGAGTCAGCACTTTCCGAGCAGCGACAGCGGGTACATGGTGCGGCACGCGATCCGCAAACATCAGCCGCTTCTCCTCGATGACGATGTGAAACTCGTGGACCATCCCCCCGTCCGTGTACGCCCGGCTCACGAGTGCACCGGTCTCCTCATCCGGACCGAGGATAATAAAGGCCTGGTGCCGATCCCACGAGCCATTTGTCCGTCGATACGTGGCAGCCATCCGAAGACTCAGAAAGCGCCCGCCGGCCTCCCAACTTCCGACGACCTCCTTCTGGATGGAGCGTTGCTCCAGAGACAACTCCACCGCGCCTTCGAAATGCCCTAACAGGAACTGGACGGATTCAAGCGCCGCACTGGGCTTCTCCGGTTCATGGACGGGATCGAACCGGAACGGCTTCGCCGTCCCAGCATCGACGAGCACGGTCTTCGCCTGAGCCGCTCGTTGGGCAAAACCCAACACAGCCTCCCACTCGCGGCGGTGCGCGAACTGAGCGAATAGTTCACATCCGTGGCCTACACGCAGCAACGCCAGCGGCGCTTGCTTGCAGGGCCCTTGACAGGCAGTGGGTGAAATCCGACAGCCGATGCGTTCAGCCTCATGCTGCAGCGCGTTGGCGGCGGCATCAAAACGTCTTTGTCGCTGACAGGGCTCCCCGTCGCAGAGAAAGAAGTGGGCGTCCCCTTCGGCAAAATACTGTTTCGCACGTTCCAGGGATGCATCAAATTCTATCGCGGTATGCGTGATCGCTTTGGATTCAACATTGCGGCGAAGATCCGCAACCGCCTCGTCGGTACAGACACCCATACCGTTGACGACCAGGGCAAGAGTGAGACTATCAAGCGACAACGTATCAGATTGACTCACTGACTGCTCTGACATACGTCCTCCTTTCTTGACCGGGAGTGCGCTTGTACCACGGTTCGCTTCAGGGCATGGCACCGTCCCAGACCGGCTCGATCACGTGAATCCCGAAGCCGTTCGTCACGGAATGAGAACTGTATGTGCCACAACTCCCAGGTACTCCATCGAGCCGAGCTTGAGTCCGAAACTACCCCTGAGCCTTCTTGTGCAGACAGATATGCGACATGCCGAGCGAATGGGTGTTATGGCAGTTCACTTGCTTGTCTCGTCTGCGACCATCTGCCGCGCCATTTCGCCCGGCTCGAGAATTCTGCGTTGCTCGAGTATTGCAATCAGTGCCAGAGTATAGCGCTCGTAGTAGTCCCACTTGGTATCGCCGGCGCAAGCATCTTTTTCCCAGGCCGTGATAGTGTTAATCAGATTTTGTCTAAAATCATCCCACTCGAAATAGCCCTCCTTGGACAAGGCCAGCGCCATACCGAACACAGTTCGTTGCCATTCTTCGCTAAAGAACAGCTTTCCCTCACTGCGCGGCGGCGAGTCCGGTTGCCCAAGCATCTGCGTTGCGGCATATTCTTCGAATCGAGTAAACATCAGATGGCTTATGCGGCTGTTGGAGCAGGAACTAACGCGACTCCCATCATGGCTTCCGGTGTGACCAGTGCGGCGAGTTGTGTTTCGGTCAGATGTTCGGAGTGAGCCGGCCGTTCAGGAATGACAAACCAGCGGATCTGGGCGCTGCTGTCCCATACCCTAACTTCCTTGTCTGCGGAAATCGGCACACCAAACTCACGCAGCACAGCGCGTGGTTCGCGCACGCCGCGCGAGCGAAACACCGGATCTTTGTACCAGTAGGGTGGCAGGCCCAGCATCGGCCACGGATAGCAGGAGCACAGGGTGCAGATCACCAGATTGTGCACCGATTCACTGTTGGCGACGGCTTTCATGTGCTCGCCTTCGGCACCATTCATGCCCGGGAAGTTCAGTTCGGCGATGGCCTTCGGAGTATCTTCAAGCAGGCGACATTTGTATGCTGAGTCGAGCCACGCCCGCGCCACGATACGGGCGCCATTGAAAGGGCCAGCCACGGTTTCGAAATGGCTGAGCACCGCGTCGACCGAATCACTGCCCAGCACGCCTTTTTTAATCAGCAGCGCTTCCAGCGCGCGTACTTTGGCCGCGCTGACGGCTTCTCGGCTCTCATCGTAATCAAAGAGTTCGGCCATGAGATTTCCTTCGCGTGAATTTAGTGCGCAGGCTTCAGGTACGCGTCAAAAAGGTCGGCATAAATGACGGTGTTGGGTTCGCTCTTGTCTGCGCCCCAAATATCCGAAGCCTTAAATAATACACAATACACATGATGCGGCCCGGCCAAACCGTCAGGTCCGGTCGACACAAAGTATTCGAAAGCGCCTGGGTACGCTTCGGTAACGGTGCCCTTCTTGTTGCGCAAGAAGCCCGGCAGTCGGGTGTGATCGGCGGCCTCTGGATCGGCGACGTAGACGGTGTCGCCGATGGTAAAGCGAGCCGGAATTACCGGTGTGCGTAGACCGGAGTCGCCGTGATGGAGGTACCGAACCACCTGCTCCTTGAGTGCAGGGTTGGGATGCTCTGGTAGAGGCGCATCGGGATTCGCACGGTAGTGCTCGGTCAATGTGGCCAATTCTTTCGCGGCCACATAGCCGCGATCGATGAAGAATTGACTGATACCCATCAGCCATTTTTCGTAATAGCGATATTTGAAATATTCGAACGGCTGCATGCTTTCGGCTCCGGTGCGCAGCGATGCCCAGGTCCAGGTTTCCTTGAACGTCGTCGGCACTTGCGCAATCGGATATTTTGGCAGCGCGTTAGCCAAATGGGTGCTTTCGGCCATCATCACAGTGTGAATGCCGAAAATGCGCTTTTCCCAGTCCGCCATGAATACTTTTTTTTCAAAAAAATTGACCGGCCCAAGATTTTCCAGGCCGCCGAGGTAGTGTGGTAGTTTCACGATGGGCTCCGATTAACAGACCGGTTGGACGACGGGGCGACGAGAGATTTCATGCACGCAATCGAGAAAACCACGTTGCAGCGCAGCACTATCGAGATGACGGCCGATGAACACGAAACGGCTCTGGCGCATCTCATCGGATGGCCAGCGCTTTCCGGGCTTCGCTTCCAGCAGCATGTGCACACTGTGAAAATAGAACTGCCGCGCTTCGCCGTGGAAATTCAACACACCTTTCATGCGCATGATGTGTTGGCCCTGCTGCTGAACCAGCTGATTGACCCAGCGATTGAAGCGGTCCGGGTTAAGCGCATAGATGGTCTCAACCGCACAGGAGGTAATTGAATTGTCGTGTTCATGGTCGTGCTCGTCTCCCAGGATGCCGGGTTCTATCGCCAACACATTGGGCAGCGAGAACCGATGCACGCCAAGCAGCATATCAGCGGCCACCTCGGAGTTATTAGTGCAGATGAGGGCCGCGATCGGATTGATTGCGCGCAGCGCATGTTCCAGGGATGCGATGTCATCAGTTTTCAGCAGACCAACTTTGTTCAACACAATCAGATCGGCGAAGGCAATCTGCTCACGTGCAATGCTGTCGTCGATCTGACGTTGGAAATTGGCTGCATCGACCAGTGTCACGACGGACTCCAGTTCGACTCGGTTCAACAGATCAGTGTCAGCCAGAAAAGTTTGCAACACCGGCGCCGGATCAGCCAGTCCTGAGGTTTCGATGATCAGGCGATCCAACTTGATGTCACTGCGCTCCAGGAGGACCTTCACGCCTGCCACCAGGTCGGTGCGCACGGTACAGCAGATGCAGCCGTTGCGTATCTCTATCAGTGCTTCTTCGTCGGCGACAATGAGTTCGCCGTCGATCCCGACCTCTCCAAATTCATTGACGATCACCCCGATGTTGGCGCCGGTGTTTTGCGTGAGTACATGATTGACGAGAGTCGTCTTTCCCGCACCGAGAAATCCGGAGATGACAGTAACAGGTAATTTCTTTAAAACCATGGTGTCTCAGCGAAGGATCACGTTCAGGATGACTGGCCTCCGGGGCGGCGCATATGGATTTTACTAAAAATCTTTGCAGGAAACTAGGTGCCTGTCCGACATGAGGAAGCACGAAAATTTCGGCGCATGCATTTGTCCTGGATCGACGATCTCGTCTCAGCCAATGTGATTTGTCCCTCAAATTTGTCATTTTCAGCAATGCCGGGCAGGCTCCTAGCCCATAAATTGTTGCAGGAGCGCATACCCCTCCGTCCATTCACCATGCCCGCTGTCGGCATTGATGTGCCCCGCCTGGCCGACATCGGCGAATGTGCTCCCCCAAGCAATCGCGCAATGTTTTGCATGGGCCAGCGATCCGAACGAGTCATTCGCGCTAGCGACCACGAGGCTCCGAAAAGCGAACGGCACCATCGGCACCGGTGCAAACCCACGTGCCTTGGCAGGGAAGTTTGCACTCTGCGGATCGGGCACCGCCACGAGAAACGCGCCCTTCGGTAGCAGCGCTGAACGATGAGCCCAATGAGCTACTAGAAGGCAGGCGAGGCTATGAGCTACCAGCATGGGCGGAGAAGGGCAAGCTCGCACGGCAACATCCAACGCGCAAACCCAATCGTCACATACCGGGCTGTCCCAATCTCCCAAATTCACGCGCTGCCAATCAAGTTGGCGCCGCTGCCAGAGCGATTGCCAATGTTGCTCGCCTGAATCCCCAATCCCAGGCAAGATTAGAACGGGAGTGTCACTCTGCATGCAGAGCCCTCTCTAGCAGACTGTTGAAAACTATTGTGGCACAATAAGAAAACAATCCCGCAGGATACTCAAAAAGCTCGTCCAGCAAGGTCGCAGCAAGCGAAAAGGCGAGGCGTACGCTTCGGTACGTTGAGCCTCTGAGCGAAGCGAGAACGATGCATGGGAAAAGGCGCGTCTTGGCGCGCCGGGGTTGGGCGGGTGAAAAGAGCGACTTTTTCAGCATGCTGCAGGAGCCTGTCCGATATCGCCTTCTTGACGAGGCGAGGGAGGGGCAGGCAGATGCGCGGCCGCAGGCCTCAAAAAACCGGAGACATATTCGCTGCAATACGTTGAGGATTTTTCGAGGTCGAGAACAAAGCAGATGCCTGCGCATCATTCGCCGCAGTAGAACGTTCAATGTCGGACAGGCTCCTAACAGGGAATATTGATGGCCGGGTCGCAAGACAAAGGTGGAATTGCCGGGGGACGCATATATCGGCTTGAGGGATCCTGGTACCCCATCGATCCCTTAATCGGCGGGCCGCTTGGCATTCCTGGGAGTCCTCGCCCGGCGGAACCAAAGTTCTTCCTGGCACCTGAACTCGTCGAGGAGCCACCCTTGAAAGTCGGCACTGATGTGGGCCCGACATTGGCTTGGCCGGACACCCCGGCATTCGGCTCGGCTTCCGGAGTCTGTATTGCTTGATTCTGAACCGGCGGCCCTGATGGCGGCGTCTGTGCACCACACGGATTCGCCAAAGCGACGACAATACATAAAGCCGACATCGCTAGATAGTCCCTCATCTCAATCTGCCGACTATTCATATTCGATGCGTCTGCGGCATACCACATGGGATCAACCCGCCTCGGATAACAGATCAACTGAGTAGGCGGTGGAAAAACTACTGTGGCACACCAGACCTTCAATGGCCTACCTGTCTTGGTCACAAGGAGAACACCTCCCATAGAATGCTCAAAAAGACTAGACTTTCCACCCGCCTAAGCCTGCCAAGCTGCCTCTTTGCCCTGGGACGCATCTTTTCCTAGCCAAGGCCGCAGCGAGCGAAGAAGCGAGGAGGTAAAACCGCACTTCGTGTGAGCCGTTTGCCCTTTGAATGAATCTTGGCGAACGGAAAAGCCCCTCCAGTAATTCCGACATCCAAACGGCTCTGTTCTATACGTTGAGCCTCTGAGCGATGCGAGAATGCCGCTGGCGGAATTTTTTAGCATCTTGTTAGAGGGATTCTAACGCGGCAGATGCAAGCACGCAATGCCGCGCGCGTTGACAAGCCATTCCAACAGAGACCTTGGCTCGTCTTTCTTCAGTCCTTTTCTTTCGATGGATAGTCATGAGTGGGGTGTGAGCGGTGAAATGAAGGAGGACCACTGCATCGAGCATCAGCCAGAACGTTCGATGACTATATATTTCACACACCACGAAAAAATAGCGCCACTTCTCCCCTCATCGAAAGCCTTCGGCTCCAGCACAATGGCACGTAGACTACTTGCCGCTTTTCGCTCTCGCTTTCTGATATATTGGGCAGGGCCAATCCGCGAAGCAATTGTGTGATCGATCGAGTCGCTACCCGCACTGGCGGATTAACTAGCACATCGACCGTATGATTCCGTTTTGTGAGGCGGTGCCGACGCACCGAACAACATGTAGTGGCGATCGGTGACAGACACAGGCGCAAAGGATCGCATCAGGCGAAACAATGTCGTCAGTAACCAGATTAGACGAGGGTTGATCGATGGAGACTTCGCAGAGAGATGCGCTTCTTGGAACGATCACGTGGTGGGGCTTTCATGCGCTCCTCATGTGGATGGGAGCCTGGCATTTTTTTTCTAGAGACCTTAACGACGGGAGTCTCTTCGCATCAGATCTGTTCGCGGGCGGTCTCTTGGTCGCCACGGGACTATCTCTGCTTCGGCTGTCGGTGGGCTGCCACCTCCTTCGCTTCGTGGCCCTCACCGGCATCTTGTTAGTGCTGCTGCATGTGTGGGAGGGGAAAGCCCATTGGGGCAGCCTAACCGACGTGGCCATCTGGGCATACACGTTTTACTCCTTTGGGCCAAGTAGTTGGCGATATTCCCTCTATTCCCCGCTCGGCGTCTTTGGAAAGTTGAAGACCTAGCCCGCATTATTCATGATATGTCTGCTGCAATCGCCGATCCGCTGCTACGACGAGCCTTTGGCCGGCGGGCTCGCCCCTAGGCCCCTCACCGTACTGCACAAGTACGCCTCAGGTCCTCCGGGCTCGCGACGCGGCTCAGCGATTTCGCGACGAACGGTCATGAATAATGAATCTTGAACGAAAAACGTGGACAAGTTAGTATCAGCCACGTCTTTCCTCTAAACCTCACCCGAGAGTTCAAGGCCCCCATTGGCAAACGACCAGATAAGCCCTTCCACCGCAACGCAAGGCATTCAGCTCCAACTCATCACACCTCTCCGACGCCCTCTTCCTGCCACAGTAGTCGAGCCGAAAGGCGTCGTATACACAAAACGGTGGGTCGTTGAACTGCTCCTTGATCTCAGCGGCTACTGCTCGGATCAAAACCTGGTGGATGCCCTGGCGATCGAACCAGCCGCTGGGGATGGCGCATTTCTCGGCCCTATGATCGAGCGTCTGGTGGAATCGTGTCGGAATTTCGATCGATCATTGTCAGAATGCCAACATTCCTTAATCGCATACGAGCTGGATGAGGAAAGCGCTGCTCGTGCGCGCGCTGTTGCCCAAAACATCTTGATAAACCGTGGGGTAACGCACCTGCTAGCCAAGCGACTGGCCGAAGGATGGATTTTAACCCGAGATTACCTCTTCGATACCAACAGCAGAGAGGCTGATTTCATTATTGGAAACCCGCCATACGTCCGGCTTGAGGATATTCCAGAAGAAACAGCCTCGGTCTATCGCAATGCATATCCAACGATGCGCGGTCGAGCTGACCTCTATGTGGCCTTTTTTGAAGCCGCGCTTCGGCAGCTGAAGACCGGGGGTGTATGCGCCTTTATCTGCGCTGATCGATGGATGCGTAACCAATATGGGGCCGAACTGCGGCAGCTTATTACCTCAGCCTACAGTGTTGACGTGCTCCTGAACATGCACCAGGCCAACGCCTTCGACGATGAAGTGGACGCCTATCCGGCGATCACGGTGATTCGGCACAAAACACAGCAGTCGACCGTTGTAGCCAGTGCCGATCAGGGCGCTGAGAACATTCAGCCACGACAATTAGCGACGACGCTCCAAACAAAAGGCCGCAACAGACTCCCCCGAGGTATCCATCGGGCAGTGGTGAAAACATGGTTCAAAGGAACAGACCCCTGGCCCTGCCATTCACCTGAACAGTTGGCGCTTCTCCGACGACTCGAAGATCGGTTCCCTCCTCTCGAGATGAATGCCAAAGTGGGAATCGGCGTCGCCACTGGGAACGATACCGTCTATATCACGACAGATGCTAACCTTGTAGAACCTTCCCGTCTCCTGAAGCTCGCACTGGCGAAAGATTTGTCGAGCGGAACAGTGCGATGGTCCGGGCACTATCTTGTTAATCCTTGGAATCACGATGGACTGGTTAATCTGAGAGCCTATCCAAAGCTACGAGCTTACTACGAGCAACATTCTGCAGCCCTCAAGAAGCGCCACACAGCGGAGAAGAATGCCGGCAAGTGGTACAAGACGATCGACCGCGTCAACCATGCCCTCGCCGATACACACAAGCTCTATATCCCGGATATTAAGAACCGACTTGAGCCGGTCTTAGATCAAGGTGAGACGTATCCTCACCACAATCTATATTTCATTCAGTCGGACGAGTGGGATCTGGAAGTACTCGGAGGCCTGCTGCTGTCAAAGATCGGACAGTTTTTCGTCGAATCCTATGGCGTCCGCATGCGGGGCAGTTATTTGCGTTTCCAAGCACAATATCTACGCCGGATTCGAGTCCCTGCCCCTGCTACCTTGTCTAAAAAGCAGTCCCATGAACTGAAAGACGCCTTCCGCCATCGTGACAGGACCCGCGCAACCCAAGCGGCGTTGGATCTGTACGAGATTCCCACTCGCGTGATGGAGACGGCGCTTGAACATTGACAACAGACTGCAAGCCGCCGTCCAAAGCTACTGGGATGCCCGAAGGCAAAATAAAGAAAAGCAGGTCAAATCTGGGAAAATCGATGCTGGAACGCGAGGTGAGGTCACAGGAGGCACCCAAATGGGTGCCCTGGAGGTCTTAGTCTCGGACATCC
>DATHTZ010000044.1:0-1857 GCA_035462675.1 Nitrospiraceae bacterium
CTGATGCATAACCGCTCCCAAAGCCCGCACCAATATATGGCGTGAGCTTCCCTCCACCCAAGCGGTCTCCACTGATTGAGGGAATATCTCGAAAGATGTTCGACGGCGTCGATGATCCGGGCGGTACGGATGGGGCTTGGCCCACCAAATCGTATTTGATGGCGGAATCATCCACCTTCCCGAGAGTGCCAGCCGTGAGAGAGCTGGGGTCACCAGCACCATCACGTGCCGCTTCTACACGGGAGAACGGCACGAGGCCCATAACGCATATTGCAAAGATGATTGCAGGAAGGTGTGGCACATGCCAAGGTTTTCTTTCCATGCCATTCACCATACTAAGCACTCGTTGGTTAGTCAAGATCCGCGCCATCCAATCTGTCTCGCTTCATCAAAGAGTTACGCCGCGGGACGCATTGCCTGTCTCATTTTGAGGACAACACCTGTGGACAAAATGCCACCCATGCTGCCTCCAGACATCAATTGTCCAGGGGTCTGCAAGGGGTAGTCTTTGTGAATGCATCCAACAGGTCATACCCTTCCCTAGTGCATACTCGGTGGTAGTGCACTCGGCCCTGAAGGACCTGAGCCGCTCGCCTTACTTTCGCCCATTGGACCACCACTCCCGTTAGCGGTGGAAGGCGCACGCTTTTCGGCTCTCCGAGGCTCTGAGGTTCGGAGCGTCTTCAACTGATCCTCCACCACCTTCGTCACATCCGGCGAGAGATCGGTTTGTGCGAGGCCCGGCTGCAACTGTTCTCTTGTCATGTTGAGCACGACGTTGCCCTGTTCCTTGTTGACTTTGAAGTTACTCCACGGGAACGCCTTGTATTGACCGGTGTCACCGATCGAAATCATGGCATATTCGACCTTCTGAGTTTCAGAATCCTTGATCAACCGCTCCAATCTCCCGAGTTGTTCTCCTTTTGGATTCGTCACCGTATCGCCTATCAACGAGTTTTCTACATCTATTTTATGTCCTCTCGCGACAGGCATGACCGTATAGCGGGATGGAAGATTATTGGATTGGCCCTGTGAGTTCGTAATGTCTGTTTGCCCTGGCTGCGTTGGTGTCTTGGACCTATCGGACTGCAACTCACTGTTCGACTGCGACGAGGAATCAGACTTCATCTCTGCATTCACATTAGGCGCGAATAGCAGAATCATGAGTGCTACACCGATCACAATTTCACTGAAAATAATCCCATACATGCTCAGCATAATTCACCTCTTTCCGTAAGCGTTGCAGACCGTTGATCGTTCCGGACTCATGTGTAGGTATATCTTGAAACAGATATGCCCAGAACTGGGAATATCCCTTGTTTCCGTTGCGATGGAGCACCATTTCTCTGACTCCCAATCTTCTTCGTAGGGTCGGGTTTTGCTCGTCTCTCAACAATGACGAGGGTTGGCACAAGAAAAGTGGGGTAAAGCGTGCTTTCTAAAGATCACCCCGGAAGTTCCTCGTCAAGTGATTGCTACGAGGAAATTTAAAGTTCGGTAGGAGAGGGGCAGAAAAATATATTTTCTCTGTTTTACTGCCTACACTGTGCCTACATTGAGAGAGGCTGGAAGAGGGAGACTGTGTAAGTGGTTGATTTTTGGTGGGCCGTGTAGGGGTCGAACCTACGGCCCGCTGATTAAGGGTCTCAACGAAGACTTACCTCAGGACACCGAGCAGAACCTAACGTCAGCAAAACGAGAGGATTCGTGATGGCGCAGGTCATCATGGATCATCCTGGGGCATGGTGTTTTGGTACCAGCTTGGCACCATTTATGGCGCGTCTTGGCCATATCGATCATGCGTTACCCTTCGGCGGAGACTCCTTCATTTGCTCATACTCTATTTCAAGGAGATCA
>DATHTZ010000045.1:0-16079 GCA_035462675.1 Nitrospiraceae bacterium
GCGGACCAAGGCCGGCCAGGGCAAAAGAGGGGTGACTTATAAACGGGTCGACACCTGTGCGGCAGAGTTCGAAGCCCATACGCCCTATCTCTACTCAACGTATGGAAGCGAATGCGAGGCTCGCCCGACAGACCGGAAGAAAGTGATCATCCTCGGTGGAGGGCCGAATCGTATCGGGCAAGGGATCGAATTTGACTACTGTTGTGTCCATGCAGCGATGGCGCTTCGGGAAGAAGGTATCGAATCGATCATGGTGAATTGCAATCCCGAAACGGTGAGCACAGACTACGACACCTCGGACCGGCTGTATTTTGAGCCGTTGACTGAGGAAGACGTCCTCAACATCGTGGAGCGAGAACAGCCGCTGGGTGTTGTGTTACAGTTCGGTGGGCAAACGCCTCTCAAGCTCGCGCTGCCCTTGTCCAATGCCGGGGTACGAATTCTTGGCACAAGCCCTGAGGCGATTGATCGCGCGGAAGATCGAGAACGATTCCGCGACCTCTTGAATACGCTCGGACTCCGCCAAGCAGAGAGCGGCATGGCCCGATCCGTGGACGAGGCCCTTCGGATCGCCACGCAGATCAGCTACCCGGTCATCGTGCGGCCGTCGTACGTGTTGGGCGGACGATCCATGCAGATCGTCTACGACGAATCCGGGTTGCTTGAGTATATGAAATCGGCGGTGAAAGCTTCGCCGAAGCATCCTGTACTGATCGACAAGTATCTATCTGACGCGATTGAAGTCGATGCCGATGCCATTTCAGATGGGACGCACGTCGTGGTGGCCGGAATCATGGAACATATCGAAGAAGCCGGCGTGCATTCTGGCGACTCGGCCTGCTCATTGCCGCCCTATTCGCTCGACCAGAACGTGGTCGAAGAGATTCGCCGGCAAATGAAGGTGTTGGCGCTGGAACTTGGCGTGATCGGCCTGATGAACGCACAATTTGCCATTAAAGACCACACAATCTATGTGTTGGAGGTCAATCCTCGCGGCTCGCGTACTGTGCCGTTCGTGAGTAAAGCCATCGGTGTGCCGCTGGCGAAGCTGGCGATGAAGACTATGGTGGGCAAGAGCCTTCCGGATCTGGGGTTGGTCGAGGCTCCTACTCCCACTCACTTGTCCGTGAAAGAATCTGTCTTTCCCTTTAACAAATTCCCGGGCGTTGATGTTCTCTTGGGGCCGGAGATGAAGTCTACCGGGGAAGTGATGGGCATCGACCAGGATTTTGGATGGGCATTCGCAAAGTCCCAAGCAGGAGCCGGAGCGCCGCTGCCAAGGGGAGGCACGGCCTTCATCAGTGTGAAGGAGAGCGATCGTCCGGCGAGTCTGGAGGTCGTCCGGCGGCTTCAGCGACTGGGGTTTACCATTCAAGCCACAAGCGGCACGGCGGCGTATTTGCGCAACGAAGGAGTCGATGCGGAAACTGTGCACAAGGTCAAGGAAGGTCGTCCTCATATTGTGGACCACATCAAGAACGGGCGGGTGGCGTTAGTGGTGAACACGGTGAGTACTGCGGCGTCCCATGCCGATTCATTGTCGATCCGCCGGGAAGCGCTGAACAAAGGGCTGGCGTACTATACAACGATACGGGGGGCGCGAGCGGCGGTCATGGGTATTGAAGCGATTCTCAAGAACGAACTGACCATTCGGTCGCTGCAGGAATATCACGGCACAGGAAGCGCGAACCGCTGAACGTTGAATAAGAGCGATGGTTCGCAATTCAGCACTGTAGTTTGGAGGAAGTATGCCGACACCGATTACGAGAAAGGGGCACGAGGCGCTCCAAGCCGAGCTCGATCGCCTTCGCAAAGTCGAGCGTGCCAAAAATATCGAAGCCATTGCTGAAGCGCGTGCCCATGGAGATTTGAGCGAGAATGCGGAGTACGATGCCGCCAAAGAACGTCAGGGATTCATCGAGTCGCGCATCGTGGAGTTGCAATCAAAATTGGCCGACGCCCGCATCATTGAAACGGCCGGACGAGTCTCCGACACCATCGTATTCGGCGCCACGGTGCTTGTGATTGAACAGGAGTCGCAGGCGAAGCGGGAGTATACGCTGGTGGGACAGGATGAAGCCGACATGAAAGTGAACCGTATATCAATTCAGTCTCCGGTCGGCAAGGCGTTGATCGGAAAGCGAGTCGGCGATTTCGTGGAAGTGAAGACGCCGGTGAAGATGGTCGAATACGAAGTCGTGGAGATCAAATTCGACGAATTATAGCCCGTATGACTCATGAACACTTCTGCTGCATTCGCCAATATTTTGGCGAGAGGCCAGGGGCGAGAGATTAAGGGCCGACCAGAAGGAATATCTTCCCTTTTCCCTTGTGCCGCTCGCCCCTCGCCAGGTTTCCAAGCGATGTCGCGACGAACGGTCATGACTCATGTGGGCTAGCGTGCCGCACTCTCTGAGAATCATTACGCTGTTGACGGATTTCGGCGACCGCGATTGGTTTGTCGCGAGCATGAAAGGAGCGATCCTCTCGATTCATCCCGAAGCCCGCATCGTCGATCTTTCTCATCAGATCGTTCCACACCGAATTGACGAAGCCGGATACTTCCTCAAGTCGTGCTATCGTGAGTTTCCCGATGGCACAATCCATATCGTGGTTGTCGATCCGGGGGTCGGCAGCGCCAGGCGGGCGATTGCCGTCAAGAGCGAGCGGTACGTTTTCCTGGCGCCGGACAACGGAGTACTCACCTACATATTCAACGACGAACAGCCTATTGAAGTTCGCGAAATCGACCAACGGAAGTTTCGGCGTAAATCGCTGGGCCGAACCTTCGACGGGCGGGATCTCTTTGCTCCAGCTGCTGCCAGGCTCGCCACATACGAACTGTTTGAGTCGTATGGGCCGGTCATCGAAGATTACCGGACGATTTTCCTCCCTCAACCACGTTGGGAACATACGACTCTGGTCGGCGAAATCGTCTACGTGGATCGGTTTGGAAATCTGATCTCCAATCTGACCCAGCAGCATCTCGAGGAGACGCGTTCGGTTGCGATGGGACGGCAATGGTCCATCCGGGTCTGTGAGCGGGTCATCGAGGGGTTGGCGAGTAGTTACAGCGAGGGGTTGGCGGAGAAGCCGTCCGCGCTTATCAACAGCGATGGACGGCTCGAAATCTTCTTGAAAGAAGCCTCAGCTGCCGATCTCTTTCAGGCGGGGAAGGGAACGCGGATCGAGGTTTCGTGAACCTGTACAGCGATACAGGGTGAATTGGTCCCTGGCAGCGTTCAACGGTTCTCCGTAACCCTGAGCCCCTTCAGAAATTCTTCGAGGTTTCTCTTCGCTTCGTCGAAGAGGGCATCCTCGGATTGTCCCTGTGAGGCTGTGACGCCGGCGGAGACTTCGTAGACATAGACGCCGCGCATGAAAATACTATCGGCGTTATATAAATCTTTTTTTCGGGTAACTACGCCATCCTTCTCCTTTGTTTGAGAGACCAACGGACTCCCTTCCTTCTTTAGCCCAACCAGCCGTAATTCCTTCCCACGATCTGACTCCACGTAGCGGTTTTCACGGAACAACTCGCCGACTTTGGACTCGTTCGATATCTGCTCAAGGGTGAAATGGCTGTGGGTGTTGTCGACACGAAGTATGCGATAGGCCTTTCCGGAGTCATCGCTCATGCGGAGGGCATGTTTATCAATGCTTGCTTGGAGTTCCGCGATTCTGGCGCCGGATTGTAGGTGAGGGAGGGTAACTGTGTATCCTCCGTCAGGATTGGTATAGGTGTTATGACTGAGCCGTTCAGATGGAACATTCGTCGTCACGGATGCGGAGGGAAGGGTGGCACAGCCGGCCCATGTCACGAGTAGGAACAGGCTCAATACGCTGTGTCGGAGTCGAGTCATGCGGGTGGTGATCATCGGGTGTCTCCTATGCTGGGCAGAACATTCACTCTTGAATCGAGAATATTAAATGGGAGGGAAAGAATGTTCAATGGTGAATGTCGAACATTCCGAGCGAGCTATGAGTCACAAACTCAGTCCCCTACAGCATCGCGAGTTGAGCCTGCGCCCACGCGTTGCCCTGGGCGGCGGCTTTCTCGTACCATTTCCGTGCCGTTGTTAGGTCTTGCTGCACGCCCCGCCCATTCGCATACAGTTGCCCGAGTTGAGCCTGCGCCCAAGTGTGGCCCTGGGCGGCGGCTTTCTCATACCATTCCCGTGCCGCTGCATAGTTCTGCGGCACACCCCGCCCGTTGGAAAATAATTGCCCAAGGTTATACTGCGCTTGCGCGACACCGAGGGCTGCCGCTTGTTCCCACCAGTGGCGCGCATTCTTATAGTCCTGCGGGATACCGAGCCCGTCGGCAGACAGCTGCCCGAGTTGGTTCTGTGCCCACCCGTGGCCTTGAGCGGCGGCTTTCTCGTACCATTTTCGTGCGGTCGCATAGTCCTGTGGCACGCCGCGTCCGTTGGAATACAGCTGCCCAAGTTGGTTCTGTGCCGACGCATTCCCTTGAGCGGCCAGTCTCAATAGTTGCTGTTGGTCTACGGCGGAGATCATCTCTTCTGGAGAAGCAGGCGAACGCCCAGGGGTTTGCGCCATCAGCCGTTGCGTGAACTCAGGATGATCCATGCGCTCCTGGGATTTTGTCGGAGGAGTATTCCGCGGAGGTGTCCCCCGTTCATCAGCTTGAGCTGCGCTGGTGGCAACACGATCCCGCACGTCCAAGTCGCGGTGAATCACCTCTTTTTCTTCAACCGCCAACGGCTCATGTTCCGGAAGTGTCTCTTGTTCAACCGCCTTAGGAGGTTTATTGGAAACAAGAATCTTAGAGGGTTTCGTCAGCACGAATACGATGACTATTGTAAATAGTGCCCCTATAGCCACCATGGCCATTTTGGCACGGGGGAATGGTTGATTGCCTTGAGTCGTCGCGCCCGTAGAGTGGTTGTGTTCTTCTGTCGCTCGGTGCCGACGCTGGTATGTATCCCAGCTCTCATGTTGATCGGGAGCGGAGCGAAACATGGTGTGACAAGAAGGACATGTCACAGACTCAACGGTCTTTGCACTGGGCCCACGGCAGGCACGGAGCCAGTCGTCATACTGTTGCTTCAAGACAGGGTCACTGAGCGTCTCGAAGGCCACATTAATTTTCCCGGACTTCTCCTCTGCCTTCGCCAAAAGCGCGGGCCTATGGTGAAAACGGTCGGGATGCCAGACCTGTAATAAGAGTCGGTACGAGTCCTTTATTTCCTCCGGAGTCGCTGAATCCTGAATTTCAAGAATGGTGTAATGGGTCTCCATACAAGATGTTCCAATTAATAGACTTCGGCAACTCCCGCGAGCCCAGTGGGAAAGAGAAAAGATCAATGGTTTTTCTATATTCTATCGCAACAATCGGTGAAAAGCATGGGCTAGGAGCCTGTCCGCCATTGCCTTCGTGACGAGGCGAAGGACATACGACCGGATGCAGGGCCGAGAACGACGCAGGTGGTTGCGGATCGTTCCCCGCAGTAGAACGGTCTATGTTGGACAGGCTCAATGCCAACAGAGGACTTTTCATAGCCGGCCTGGTCCATCGTCGAGTAAGAAGGGTTGTGAGAGGGTAGGGGCGGAATGTTGAATGATGAATGTTAAATGGGTGAGTGAAGCGACGAACCGTCCAAGCTGGCCCGCTACGCGCCGCGAGTGGGTCCGAGCCACCTTAACTGAAGAGCCGTTCAAGCAAGGTGTCGCGACTGATCTCGAAGTGTATCCCAACGTCAGCAAGGACGGACGACAGGTTCCAATACGGAGTGGGGTATGTTGCGGGATCGTCAGGTGCTGCGCACCATGCTCGTGTGGTTAGGCGAAGATGACTGCCGGTTTGGCGGGTGATGGAATAGCCGAGCTTGTGGAGTACCTGGGCCAGTCGTTGCCCGATAGATCGCGGGGAAACCTCATACCGCGATGACTTCTTCGCGAACATGGTGGAGCCGAACGATCTTGGGATATTGCCCTTCGTCGAAGTGACAGCGGACGGCATCACGGATTTTCCTGTGAAGTTCCGCGATCGTATCAGCTTCAGTAAAAATGGAAACGCCCGCCCTCAGGCGCGTCTTCTACCATAATGATCGGCTCGCTCATGGGCATTTCTCAAAGATGAAAAACGGACTCTGTGTCGCTATGGTATTTCGGACGCCACACAATGTCCAGTCAGGGAGGTTTCTGTAACACAAGAGGCGAGCGACGAATCAAGGAGGCGGGCGGCCACACGCCGCAAAATACATGGTAGAATGTTCAATAATTTAGAGGAGTGACGAATGACGAAGAGGTCGGACCTCCACACACCGTAAGATGTCAGATAGCAAGACCCTCACGCTTGGTCTGAAATTACCACGGCCCTGTCAGGAAAAGACCCCTTATTCGTTCTGATTCATGAACAGATGGCAAGGCCGAGTCCTATCGAGCTGGGCTGCCGTGCGATCCCGCCGGACCCTTCGGGAGTTTGTCGCTGGCCACACGCGTGATGGAAATTTCGCCAGTGTCTGCCTCACCCTTGACCCCCAGCTTCACGATGGTTCCCGCTTCTCCTCGGATCATCTTGACCACCTGCTCATAGCTCTTTCCCGTCACCGCTGTCCCATCGACACTCATGATTTCATCTCCATGTCTAAGCCCTGCTTGCTGAGCCGGCCCCTCCGGGCGGACCATACCGACATACAGCACCGCTGGATCACCGACACGCTCAGCCCCGACTTGGAGTGACACGCCGATCACGCCATTCGGGAGTTTGGCCTCGTCTCCATGCGCATAGGGTGCATCGCTCACTGGCTGGTCAGCAGCCACAGCGGCACCGGTCAAAAGAAGGCCCATCATGACACCTGTCGCAATATGGATGCTCTTGATCCTCATGTGCAATCCTCCTTGTGAACTATCGTTAACTTGCCTGTCCTAGTACATACAATCCCGCGAACAATGCGAGCCAGTCTAAATAGAGCTAACGTTCATGCAAACTCTTCCGTGCGGCTTGCAATGCAGAATCGAGGGCACCATGTTGTCTTTGCTCTTTCATTCTACCCCTGATCGCACGACTCTTCAGTGTCAGCAGCCAACGACGATAGGCTCCGGTTGCTGGAAGTGCGACACCGCTCGTCGCTGAAACGGTTCGATGAATCAGCTGTTTCATGCTGTCCTCTCACCGAATAAAAGCGGCTGCCTTGTATTGCTTCTAAGAAGTACTAGGAGAAGCGTAACAACCGGCGATGAGAGATGGATTAGGAAGGTATTAAAAGATCCTCATCCGGTCTTGACGCAAAGGCTGAGTGAGCGAGCGGAGTGGACACCCATAGCTACGGAAGAGACGTCAACGTCCTCGACAGGCCAAAAACCTTGCCGTGGCATGAGCTACGAGAGACTATGGGGTCGGGAGTCTTTACTCGCGTCCTCTTGGCCTGAAATTGCCGCATCTCTGTCAAGAAAAGACTCCCCGATCCATTTTCTGTCCCTCGCAGGCTGTTGACAAGGTCCGCCAACGGCGTTCTCGCGGTGCTCAGAGGCTCAACGTACGGCAGAGAGTACGATTCGCCTCTTCGCTTGCTGCGGCCTTGCTGAACAGCCTGCGAGGACTTCTGAAAGAGTCTGTGACGTCTAAACCTTCATGCTTTCGATGTGCTCAAGTAGTTTGTCAACAGCCTGCTAGAGGGAGCGGGCGTGATGAAGGCCCTTCGGATGCAGAGCCAAGACCCAAGGGTCTAAGATCCAAGAACTACGGATTCTTTGCACACCGGAACCCGCTGTTGAAGTTCCGGTACGACGGTGAGTTATAGTCGGGGGACGACGGTGTGTTGAAGTCCCGGCGCTCGGATCGCAGGTGCTCCGGAGCGAGGTCCCAGGAGCCGCCCCGCAACACTTTGTATTTACCACTTTCCGGCCCCTTCGGGTTCCGCGACGGGCCGTTCTTGTAATAGTCATCGTCATACCAGTCGCTCACCCATTCCCAGACATTCCCCGCCAGATCATAGATCCCATAGGGGCTCTTGCCGTCTTCCAATTGCCCCACCGGCACCAGCGCGGCATGGTTGTTCCACTTCTCCTTCCCATAGTTCGCCCGGAGCCGATCGGGTGGACCATTGCCCCACGGATAGATACGCCCATCCGTTCCCCTTGCCGCCTTCTCCCATTCCGCTTCCGTCGGCAGCCGCTTGCCGGCCCACTCGCAATAGGTGTTCGCATCCGACCAATCGACATTCACGACCGGGCGTTTCTGATGGGGGGGCTCGTCCATGGTTGTCCACTTCGGCGGCGCGTCCATGCCCGTGGCCTCCAGAAACTTCGCATACTGCCCGACCGTCACTTCATACTTGTCCATGTAATAGGCATTGAGAGAGACCCGATGCACGGGCTTTTCATCGTCACCACCTTCGTTGCTCCCCATCGTAAATTCCCCCGCCGCCACGAGCACCATCGGTGCCCCATCTTTACCGGTGATCTTCTGCTGCTGCGCCTGCGCCGGGCTTGCGACCCAAGCAACGAATACCACGACCATCACCAGGCCCAGCACACACAACCACGCCTGTCTTTTCCGCATTGCTTCCATGCACTTGCTCCTTTCGCTCCGCTCACAACGTTGACACCTCGCTCTGGCCAGCCGAGTCTACGGCCGACGCGGGTTGTCGGTCTGTTGCTGGCGTCTGCCCTCCGCCTCCGCCACGTTCCCCTTTACCTCTGGAGCGGCTTTCTTGACTCCATCGTAGACTCGCTCAGCGCCAGACAAGGCAGAACCATGGTCCACGTGACTGCAACGGCAAGCACGATGGGTTTCATGTCGAGGGTCCTCCTCCTTGTAGCACGCGCCATTCTTGGCTCACGCCGGGTGAAGGTTATTCGCACTGATGCACGTCCGTACAATTCTGCTGACATTGGCTCGACAGTTCCTGGCACTGCACGAGGCAGAAACGTTGGCGCGCACCGGCTCTTGCAATTGTCGTAGCCTGTCGAACACTTCCCCATGCATTCACTGCATTTTACCACGGCGGCCACCACGATGGGCACGGTGTCGGCTGGGATGTCTTGTGCTATTGGACTTATCTTGCTGTCGCATTCGGTGATGGCTGCAGAAGCCTCGTCATCCACCTTGGGGATGCAGCCCGAACAATCCTGGAAATAATTCGTGCAACAGGCCGGACAACGCGCCGCCAGGGCAGGAGGGATTGGAAGAAAGGCACGAGCCAGCGCGATGCTTAGCACACAGGCGGGGGAGAAAAAAGAGGTCGGGAATATTTTCTATATGTAGGTGATCACGAGGGGTATGAACAAAGAATACTGACCCATTTCTGTCGCGCCTGACGGAGGATCAGTGAATCTATGTTGGGTTCATGGGCTCCGCGCTGGCGTGGTTTGTGGTGCTGGTGGTGTGGTACATGCGGTCGAAGACAAAGCAGCAATAGTCGCTCTTACAGTGCATCTCCACGAGACCATCTTGTTCATTGTGTCCGTTCACAAACAGATTTCCGTGGTCCTTCGCTCCGCCAGTTTTCCCTCCGTCAACTAGTACCAGCCCCTTTCAGTGTCCAACAGGTCAATAGTCATGCCTGACCCCAAAACTGCGACCCTGGTCACCACTTTTCAACCCGCCGACGTGAAGAGCGTCCGTGAAAAGCTCAAGGCGTCGCAAACAGAGTTTGCTCTCATGATCGGCGTCAGCGTGGCGACCTTGCGCAATTGGGAACAAGGACGGCGAACACCGGATGGCCCGGCGCTCGCGCTCCTGCGTGTTGCAGCGCGCAACCCCCGTGCGGTGGCCGAGGCCCTGCACCGCGAATCGCGCAAAGGTGCAGCGTAGTACAGAGCCGGGGGACGAACGACGAGATACGAGCGACAATTCCTGGCGGTCTATCTGGTACGCGGGTCTGTCCAGTCTCTCTCGTTCGTCGAACCACGCACACCAGATGGACCAGACGAACCAGTTCCTGCCACGCGCCGCGAAATGGTTCCCTTGTTTCCCTCATGACACAAATAAGTCAATACTCATGCCTGACCTCAAATCTTCGCCTCCATAACTACGGAAGAGACGTCAACGTCCAAGACACGCCAGAATCCGCGCCGTGACATGAGCTACGAGAGACTAATGGGGTCGGGAATATTTTCTATAGTGGGTGATCACTAGGGACATGAACAAAGACTCCCGACCCCTTTTCTGTTCCCGCCACGTTACCGTTCCTCTGTCACCTGCAAATTCTCATGGTAGATCCCAAAGTCTTGACCCCGTAATCATTTCTTGGGTATTTCGTTTACTAAGAACGCTCTACTCATACCGATGGATACATCAAAGGTTCGCACATGAGGGTATTGATTGGCAGCTGTAATAAGAGAGGTCTTGTCGGCTAATGAGATCAGAGGGCCGAAGTAGATACTTGAAAGCTCTCGTGCGTCATATTTGTAGTCCGTATACAAGCCTGCGTCATTTGGGCGCTTGAGGCTAGCAAGCCTCCATTCTTTCTCATAACTCCAATCAGGCGACTTGGTATATGTCGCGGTATGGTATATCGTTTTAATTGTTAGCTCGTTCTGCATCGTTAGAAGCTTTGCCCAGCCGTCAGCCTCGAATATCTCCGGCCTAGTGGCAGGGTAAGTAACTGGCTTGGCTGCAAGCCATGCACTGTCAAGTTCGTCGTTGCAACCAAATTCCAAGACCGCCCCTCTGTACCGATCGGCATAGTGAAACCACATTGCTGAATGATCAGGGCTTTCTGTGAGGCAGAGTATTCTAAAGTGAGGAATCAAATTACGCCAAAGGTCTCTGAGGGCTTCCATGCTGGCACCCGTTGGCCGGTATGTCTCTGACGACTGTTTGACCTCGGCTATCATGTTGGACCGCTATCATGTTGGACCGTAGCTCAGGAGAAATGCCATTTTTTACGGTGTCTACAATAGTCTTGAGGTCGGGATTCAAGTCAGAAGTGTCTTCTGGAGGATTTTCTATCAGGAATGTGCACCTTTTCCCTAATGCTTCAACTATCTGTACAGGAGTTATTCCGTAAGAAAGCTCTCTGGGCACGTCAAATGGATCGTTGAACAAGCTTGGTGAACTCCATCTCAAGGTCCTATTTTCCAGTACAAGTTTAGCCGTTGAGGCAGGCATGTACTTGAAAAAGCTTGTTCGGTCATGGAGGCGATTTGGAGAGCGTTGCATATGGCTATCAAGTGGCTAAGTCATTAATCTGCTGCGCCTAGCCTTGCAACATCACAAAGCAGGCTCAGCAACCTGCCCTGGACCAGTCTACTGCAAAGTTGCAGGCGTATCCATATGAGTTGATGTGGAAGTGTTGTTGGGTTGGGCGTGATTGATCTCCCATTGCGCGCGTTCAACGAAGGGAGTCCGCGACCGCGCGTTACGCGAGCACAGGGAATCCCCAGGCCCTCTTTCTTCTTCCTCTATCCCTCTTCCCCAGTATTGGAGGGAGTGCCAAGGATACCTTCGACTGCGCGCATCGAACGATATAGATGGTCCCTCCAAGCGTGCTCGTTAGCTCTCTAGGGATGGGGGCTGATTGATCTTCCACTGCGCGCGTCCAACGGGCCTTCGGAGGCCGCGCGTCCCTCATCCCGCTTCACGATCCTGCGCCAGCTTCAGGGAGTAGGGTAACGGTTTCGATGGATGCTTGTAGAATTTCGACCATGTGTCTGAGTTCAAGCAATGACGTGCTGAGCGGTGGCATGAGGACGAGTACATTACCGATCGGGCGCAGCAAGAGCCCTCGGCGGCGCGTCTCCATCGTTACTCGATGTCCGACCCGCTCTTCGAGCGGATAGGGCTTTTTCGTGTTCTTGTCCTCGACCAGTTCGATGGCCGCCATGAAACCCTGCTGCCTGATGTCTCCCACATGAGGTAGTTGCCGGAGCGGCCATAACAATTGCGCCATCGTCTTAATCTTGGGTTGCAGTCTGGCGAGCAGCTTTTCTTTCCTGAACACATCGAGACTCGCTAGCGCCACGGCACAGCCGAGCGCATTTCCCGTATAGCTATGGCCGTGGAAGAAGGTTTTGAAGTCAGCGTATGTGCCGAGAAACCCTTTGTAAATTTCCTCGGTGGTCAACGTGGCGGCGAGTGGCATATAGCCACCGGTGAGGCCTTTGCTGATCGCCATCAAGTCCGGCGTGACCCCCTCATGTTGGCAGGCGAACATCTTGCCGGTGCGTCCGAAACCGGTGGCCACCTCATCGACGATCAAAAGCACCTGATATTTCGTGCAGAGCTCGCGCACTCGTGTGAGGTAGCCCGGTGGGGCCGTAATCATGCCGGCTGTGGCCTGCACGAGCGGCTCAATGATGAAGCCGGCCAATTCACGGTGACGCTCTTTGAGTATCCGTTCAATCGGATCGAGGCAGGCCATCTGGCATGAAGGGAAGGTCAGATTGAGCGGGCAACGATAACAATAGGGCGGATCTGCTTCGGCGGTGGGGAAGAGCAGCGACTTGAACCGCCCATGGAAGAGTTCGATGTTGCCCACGCTGATGGCGCCAATGGTATCGCCATGGTAGGCGAGCTTCAGATGCAGAAAGGTCTTCTTGGGGCCTGCCTCAGGAGGCCGTTGTTGCCAGTACTGGACTGCCATTTTGAGTGCCACTTCGACCGCCGTCGATCCGTTGTCGGAGTAAAATACGCGCGTCAAACCGGTGGGTGCGATCCGAATGAGTTCACGCGCAAGCTGAATCGCCGGTGGATTGGAGAGACCGAGGAAGGTGGAGTGCGCGATCTTGTCGAGTTGATTTTTGATCGCACGGTCGAGCGCCGGATGGCGATGTCCATGCAGATTGACCCAGATGGAGGAGGTCCCGTCGAGATACTTTTTCCCATTCGTATCGATCAGGTACGACCCTTTCCCTTTTTCGATAATGAGCGGCTCCTCCTGTTCCCATTCCTGCATTTGGGTAAAGGGATGCCAGAGGTACCGATGATCCCACTCAATCAGCTGTCGAACAGAAGGTTTTCGTGCCACGGTGTAGGAGGGTAGAGGAGGTGATGACTTATGGTCTATAGCACGGAGTCAAAAGTTCAGGCTTCTATCATAAGCCATCGGCATTCGCTCCATGCCTCTTGCCATTCGCTATCAGCTATACGCTCTTAAAGGATTTTTTTATTGGTGCGACGCGGATTATACGGGGGGGCGATTTCTTTGACAACATCGGGGGCGCTCACTATAATGAATCGATTTTATTGGGAAATGAGTTAGGATTTGCAAAGCCTTATACGCAATTTCTCGATTATCGCCCATATCGATCACGGCAAATCAACCCTCGCTGACCGGTTTCTGGAAGCTACTGGCGCAGTCACAGCCCGAGAATCGAAAGACCAGATTCTCGACGCGATGGACTTGGAGCGTGAACGCGGGATCACGATCAAGGCCCACGCGGTTGCGGTCCGGTATAAGGCCAAGGATGGGAAGACGTATGCCTTGCATTTGATCGATACGCCGGGTCACGTCGACTTTACCTATGAAGTGTCGCGCAGTTTGGCGGCGTGCGAGGGTGCGCTCTTGCTCGTCGATGCCACACAGGGGGTCCAGGCTCAGACGATTGCCAACGTGAACCTGGCGATGGCCAATAACCTGACGATTATCCCTGTGATCAATAAGATCGATTTGGCGAGTGCGGATGTCGAGGGGACGAAGCAATCTATCTCGGAAATCTTGCAGCTTGATGCCGGCGATGCCCTGCCGATCAGCGCGAAAGAGGGAAAGGGTGTGCCGGAGGTGTTGGAGGCGATCATTGCGCGGATTCCCCCGCCGTCCGGCGATCCCCAGGCATCGCTCAAGTCGCTCATTTTCGATTCCTGGTTCGACAATTATCAAGGGGTGATCGTGCTGACGAGAGTGGTGGATGGAGCCCTACGGCCTGGGATGAAGATCAAAGTTATGTCGAACGACCGGACGTTCGAAGTGATGGAAGTCGGCCAATTCACTCCGAAACGGATGAAAAAGACCGAGCTGTTGACCGGCGAAGTCGGGTACCTCTGCGCGAATATGCGAGAAGTCGCGGACGTCAAAATCGGCGATACGCTCACAGATGCGGTGTCGCCGACAAGCGCACCCTTCCCTGGGTATAAAGAAGTGAAGCCGCTGGTGTTCTGTGGGCTCTATCCCACCGACACGGGCCGGTACGAAGATTTACGCGACGCGTTGGTCAAGCTGCGGTTGAATGATTCCTCGTTCGTTTATGAACCGGAGACGTCTCTCGCGTTGGGGTTCGGGTTTCGATGCGGCTTCTTGGGTCTGCTGCACATGGAAATCATTCAGGAGCGGCTTGAGCGTGAATATAATCTGACGCTGCTCACCACCGCGCCGACCGTCGTCTATCGCGTGCTGACCACCAAGGGCGAAGTGCTGGAGGTCAATAACCCGACGCAGCTTCCTCCTCCCAGCAGTATCGATGCATTCGAGGAGCCGTTTATTCTGGCGTCGATCATTACGCCTGAGCGGTACATGGGGGCCATCCTCCAGCTGTGCCAGGAGCGCCGCGGTATCCAGCAGGGCATGCACTTTCTCGATCCGACCAGAGTGATGATCAGTTATGAACTGCCGCTCAACGAAGTCATTCTCGATTTTTACGATAAGCTCAAGTCGCGCACGCAGGGCTACGCCTCGCTCGATTATGAGCTGCTCGGCTATCGCGAGTCCGATCTCGTAAGGCTCGATATTCTCTTGAACGGCGAGGCGGTCGATGCCTTGTCGTTTATTACTCATAAAGATCGTTCCATCCAGCGTGGGCGTCAGCTCGCCGAGAAAATGAAGGAACTTATTCCACGGCAGATGTACGAGATTGCCATTCAGGCGGCGATCGGGAGTAAGATCATCGCGCGTGAGACGATCGGAGCGATGAAGAAGAACGTGCTGGCGAAATGCTACGGCGGCGATATTACGCGGAAACGCAAGCTCCTCGAGAAGCAGAAGGAAGGGAAGAAGCGCATGAAATCGGTGGGGAGCGTGGAAGTGCCGCAAGAAGCTTTTCTTGCTATCTTGAAAGTCGGTGAGGAATGAGTGGGGAGACGAACCGCCCTCCATCGGAGGACCTCACGTCTGCGTCTCGAGAAGGACGGAGGGATGTCGCAGGAGCGCCGGCCGTGTTCGACGCACCGTCGGTGGTGGCACAGCCGGTCAGAAAGTCGCTTGTTCGTGAGTATGCAGAGGCCATTATCGTGGCGATGCTCCTGGCCTTTGCGATCCGGGTATTTGTCGTCCAGGCCTTCAAGATTCCCTCCGGCTCGATGATTCCCACGCTGTTGATTGGGGATCATATCCTTGTCAGTAAGCTGTCCTATGGCATTCAATGGCCCAGCCAGTGCAAATTTTCAGCGAGCTTTCCTCCCATCAATTGCTACGCCTCGCAGGCTCTCATCGAATTCGGTAAGCCGCAGCGGGGAGATATCATCGTATTCCGGTTTCCCGAAGACGAGGAAAAGGACTTCATCAAACGGGTGGTGGGGACTCCGGGCGATACCGTTCAACTTCGCAATAAAGCCGTGCTGGTGAATGGGGTCGTGCTCGACGATAAATCGTTCACCCAGCGGATCGATCCGGGGGTCATCGACGGCACGATCAACCCGCGAGACAATTTCGGGCCGGTCACTGTGCCCGAGGACTCCTATTTTGTGATGGGTGATAATCGCGACCAAAGTCTGGACAGCCGGTTTTGGGGATTCGTGCGCGAAGAAAAGATTCGCGGGAAGGCGTTCCGTATCTACTGGTCGTGGAGCGGGCAAGGTCAAATGACGGAGTGGGTCAGATGGGATCGATTCGGCAAGGCCATTCAATAGGTAAAGGGAAAGTCGCGCGCCAGACTGCGGCAGGCTCTGGGGTTCAGGGCGGCGGAGGTCCGGCATCCCCGCAAGTGCTGCGGCAGTACATCTCTCGCTTTCCGCAAGCCTCCGTGCTCGTGATCGGCGACCTCATTCTCGACCATTACATCTGGGGCCGTGTGAGCCGCATCTCGCCGGAAGCCCCGGTGCCGGTAGTCCACGTCGATTCTGAATCCTTGAGGCTCGGCGGCGCCGCGAACGTCTTCAATAACATTCTGGCCCTGGGAGGGAAAGCAGACCTCTGCGGCGTCATCGGCTCCGATGAAAGCGGGCGGATGCTCCT
>DATHTZ010000046.1:0-2124 GCA_035462675.1 Nitrospiraceae bacterium
CGATCGTTCCTCTTCTGAACGGTGGCCGCCTTTTCGACACCTGCGCGGGCGGTTCGGCTCCAACGCATGTGCACCAATACCAGGAGTAACGGTACTTGCGGTGGGATTCGCTCGGTGAGTTTCTCGCGCTGGCCGCGTCATTAGAACATCTTGCCAAGGTGGCGAATAATCAAGCGGCAAAAAATCTGGCCGACGCGCTCGATCAGGCCAATGCGAAGTTTCTGGAGAGCAATAAGTCACCGGCCCGCAAGGTGGGCGAGATCGATAATCGCGGGAGCCATTTCTATCTGGCCCTGTACTGGGCGCAGGCCTTGGCCCAACAGACTCAGGATAAGGGCCTGGGAGCGCGTTTTGTCAAGATCGCCAAGGATATGGCGGACAATGAAGCCAAGATCACGGGCGAATTACTCGCAGCTCAGGGGAAACCGGTTGATGTCGGGGGGTACTATCATCCTGATGATGCGAAGGCGTCAAAAGCGATGCGCCCCAGCTCGACCTTAAACGCGATTGTGGACGCGATCGCCTAGCATACGGTAAGGAGTAAGAGGTAAGGTGTGAGGGGAGATTAGCCGGCTCTGACCACTAACCCCTTACCCTTCCCCCTCACCGGTTCGAGGAACAATGGCACAAGAAGACAGCAACGTCATCGATCAGCCGGAAGTCATCCGGCACAAGATGGTCACTGTCGAGATCGCCGGCAAGAAGTACGAGGTGCCGGAGGGGATCACGGTCATTAAGGCCCTGTGGTACTCGGGTCAAGAAGTTGTGCGTGGAGCCGGCTGTCTTGGCGGGTTTTGCGGCGCCTGCGCTGCCTACTATCGGACTAAGGACGATCCAAAAGTGAGGACTTGTCTGGCCTGCCAAATGGCGGTGCAAGATGGCATGTCGATCACGATGATGCCGCCGTTCCCAGCCCGGAAGGCCACCTATGACATGCAGACGCTCAAGGATCCGAAACAGGATCTCTTCAATCTCTATCCTGAGACGCCGCTCTGCCGAAATTGCAATGCCTGCACTGAAGCCTGCCCGCAGGGTATCGACGTGCGTGAAGGAGTCTGGAAGGCCGTCTTCGGAGATTTCAAGAGCGTGTCCGAGATGTTCATGGATTGTGTGATGTGCGGCATGTGCGCGCCGGTCTGTATTGCCGACATCGCACCCAATCTCGTGGCTCTCTATGTGAGCCGGGCGCAGGGAGCTCATTTCACCGAAAAGCCGCTGGGCCTGGATACGCGTATCAAGGAAATCCAAGACGGTCGTTTCGACGGCGAGTGGGCCACGATCCTCAAGATGACCGACAAAGAACTGGCCGATCACTGCGCAACTGTCAAGTAGCTTTCCGAGCAAGGGACTTGTGGCAGAAAGCCGATGGGAAGAAATGTTTTGTCGGGAGTTCGTGCGCTAACCTTTAGCCTCTAGCCGCTGCCCTCGCACCTATTATTATGGACGTCCATGCCCTTCAACAAATCGTGCACGGATCGCGGGATGCTCGACGCAAGCAGACCCTTCCCAAGTTCTCTCCGGCGGATCGCGATCAGCTGATCCACAAATATCACCCTGATTATCGTGAGCGAGCCTATCGGCCGATCCGCTTCGGTCCCAATAGCGGGGATAAGACGGTCGTCGAGCTGGCGGCCTTGCTGGAGGGCGACAGCCCCATTGCCGACGAGTTCGATCTAGCGGCCGATTACACGACCGATGTTCTGGTGGTGGGCGGCGGGGGGGCCGGCTGTGCGGCAGCACTCCATGCGCATGCGGCGGGTGTCAAGGTTATCCTGGCGACGAAGCTCCGTCTCGGCGACTCCAACAGCGTGATGGCTCAAGGCGGTATGCAGATTTCCGTCGCGCCGGAGGACTCGCCTGTCACGCACTTCGTCGACACGCTCAAGGGCGGCCACATGCAGAACGACCATCAGCTCCTCAAGGTGATGGTTGAGGAAGGTCCCTCGATTGCGAAATGGTTGTTGAGCTTGGGTGTGCTGTTCGATCGCGATGGCGACGGCAATCTTCATGTGAAGAAAGGCGGCGGCAGTTCGAAGCCTCGCCTCCTGACCTGTTCGGACTACACAGGCCTTGAAATTATGCGGGTGCTCAAGGACGAGGTGCTGAATCAGAAAATACAGCTAC
>DATHTZ010000047.1:0-1536 GCA_035462675.1 Nitrospiraceae bacterium
GCCCCGACGGCAGTTTTATGCCGCATGCCGAATGCCCAATGTCGCTAGTGGTGACGGGTGAAGTGACGGAAGTCCGAAACGGGGAAGTAATCATTGAGCGCCCCGATGGCTCGAGGATTACCGTGATCGTAAACATTCGGCAACTGAAAGGCCCTAATGGAGTGTGGATTCAACCGATCGACGCAACAGATTGTCGATATCGTTCGGCAGGTGTTTCGTAGTTTAGTGTTTTTCTTGGGCGTTCATTTAATTTTATCGCCACGGCATTGAGCTTGAATTGCGAATAGGCGGAAATGTCAGTTCCTTTGGGGAAGTACTGCCTCAATAGCCCGTTCGTGTTTTCATTGGTCCCGCGCTGCCAAGGATTCTGAGGATCACAGAAATAGACCTTTATGTCAGTCGCCAATGTGAAGCGCTTGTGGTCGGCCATCTCTTTGCCCCTATCCCAAGTCAGCGATTGGTAGAGCTCCTGCGGCAGCTGGCGGGCGTTTTTGATCAGCGCGTTGATGACCGTCTCGGTATCTTTGCTGGCGACCTTCACCAGCATCACATAGCGGGTGTGACGCTCGACGAGGGTCGCAATCTGGCTGTTCTTGCTGCCGAACAGTAGATCACCTTCCCAGTGACCGGGTACCGCCCGGTCTTCAACCGTGGCCGGACGCTCGCTGATCGACACCGTGTCCATGATTCTGCCGTGATTGCCTGTTTTCTGCGTGTGATGACGCGAGCGGCGCATAACTCGCGTGCGCCGCAAATGCTCCAGCAGTTCCTTCTTCAGGGCACCACGGGCCTGAATGAAGAGGCTGCGATAGATGGTCTCGTGTGACACCTGGTAGTTCTCGTCGCCCGGGTAAGTACGCTGCAGCCACCCGGCAATCTGCTCCGGCGACCACTGCGCTTGGAGCTTGTTTGCCACGATGTGTGCCAACATTCTGTTCTCAGCCAGTTTACAAGTCTTGGGGCGACGTGCCCTATCCCAGGCGGCCTGCTCGGCCTGACTTGCCCGATAGCATCCTTGACCACCGTTGCGCTCGATCTCACGGCTGATGCTGGAGGGTGCGCGCCCGAGTGAGGTTGCAATTGAACGCATCGAGCGACCCGCAACTACAGCACGCGATATCTCTTCGCGTTCGGCCAAAGTTAGCGCCAATCTGGAACGAGATCGTTGGGCCGGACGTATCCCGCCCGTCTCTGCCAGAATGCGTTGTATCGATGAGTGGTTCCGATCAAACAACTGAGCGATCTGCTGGAGAGATTCCCCTTTCTGCCAGCGTTCCCACATCAGCGCTTTCTGGCTCTCTGTGTAATAAATTCGCGGTCTTTGCTTCATCTGCAACACTCCTTCTGCTTACGCAGTGTCTAGTGTGTTGCATCCACCGGTTGAATCCACAGGCGAAGGGGAACACTCAATTCCCGGCACGTTTTCCCTGCCTGATCATCCCCTGCTTCTCGATGAATTCGACGATCTGGTCCAGACCCTTATTAGTCTTGAGATTGCTGAATACGAACGGCCGCTCGCCCCGCATTTTTTTAGCA